>NZ_JBFTSL010000004.1:0-238337 GCF_056400005.1 Arthrobacter sp. 01L42
GCAACGCCGAACCCGCCCGGCTCCCCGGCTACGGCACCGTCCCCGCCGCCTGGGCCCGGGAACGCATCGGCGCCGGGACGAACGCCGAGGACCGGAACTTCAACACCTGGCTCCGCCGGCTCTACACCCACCCCGGCACCGGCGAGCTCGTGGGGATGGACTCCCGCGCCCGGCTCTTCCCACCCGGGCACCGCCGCTTCATCCAGGCCAGAGACGACACCTGCCGCACCCCCTACTGCGACGCGCCCATCCGCCACCTGGACCACATCATTCCCTGGCACACCGGCGGCCCGACCACCACGGACAACGCCGCCGGCCTCTGCGAAGCCTGCAACCACACCAAAGAAAACCCCGGCTGGAAAGCACGCCCCAGCCCCGAAGCCGCACCCGGATCCGCCTCGAGCATCGGCGCGAGGCACCCCATCGAACTCACCACCCCCACCGGCCACACGTACCGTTCCACCGCGCCACCCCTGCCCGGATCGCCTGCCGGCGAAGCGAGCGTGGATTCCCGCCGCCAGCGCCGCGACGAGCGCCATCGCGCGAAGACGCTCAAGCGTATGCGGCCCTCAGGCTCACTGGCGGCTTGAGCGTCGAACGGATCTCAAGCTGTCCAGGCTTGCACGCACGAAAAAGCCGCCCGCCGATCAGAATGATCAGCGGGCGGGCTTTAGGGCAACTCGTCGGCGGGCTTTAGCGCGCGCCGATCTCCTCCGGCTCGGGCTCGCTGTCGGCCGAAGCTGAGGCTGAAGCCGCGGGCCGGAGCTTGGCGCCCTCGACGTCGACGTCCGGCAGGATCCGGTCCAGCCAGCGGGGCAGCCACCACGCCTTGTTGCCGAGCAGGTACATCACGGCCGGGACGATCGTCATGCGGACCACAAACGCGTCCACCAGGACACCGAAGGCCATCGCGAAGCCCAGCGGCCGGACCATATTCAGGTGCGAGAATATGAAGCCGGCGAACACGCTGACCATGATGATGGCGGCGGCGGTGACTACGGATGCGGCATGGCTGAAGCCGGTGCGGACCGCATGCCGGGCCGATTCGCCGTGCATGAAGGACTCGCGCATGCCCGAGGTGATGAATACCTGGTAGTCCATGGCCAGCCCGAACAGCACACCGATCAGGATGATTGGCAGGAAGCTCAGCACGGCGCCCGGGTTTTCGACGCCGAACACCGTTCCCAGCCAGCCCCACTGGTAGACCGCGACGACGGCTCCGAAGGCGGCCGCGAGCGAGAGCAGGAACCCGCCCGTGGCCAGCAGCGGCACCACGATGGAGCGGAACACGAGCAACAGCAGGATCAGGGACAGCCCGACGACGATGGCCAGGTACGGGGGCAGGGCATCGCCGAGTTTGGCGGAGACGTCGACGTTGCCGGCGGTCTGTCCCGTGAGGCCGATGCTGACCCCGGTGGATTCCTTGATGCGGTCCTTTTCGGCGCGCAGCTCGGAGACCACCTGGACAGTGCTCGCGCTGGCCGGGCCCTCCCGCGGGATGACCTGGAACACCGCGGTGCGGCGGTCCTCGCTCAGGGCCACCGGAATGGCGGCGGTGACGTTGCCAGTGCCGCGGAGGATGTCGGCGACGTCGAGCTGCTTGGCTGTGGCTTCGTCCGCGCTCAGGCCTGCCGGGAAGTCGCCCACCACCACGATCGGGCCGGTCATGCCTTCGCCGAAGCTGCGGCCGGTGACGTCATAGGCCTTGAACGCCTGCGACTCCACGGGCTCGGACCCGCCGTCGGGCAGCGCGAGCCGCAACTGGCTGGCCGGCAGCGCCACGATGCCCAGCAGCAGGACGCCGGCCAGCAGTGCCAGGACGGGGTGCCGGGTGACGAGTCCACCCCAGCCCTGTTTGCTGCGGCGTTCGTCGCGGGCACGGTCCGCGCTCTCGTGGCCGGGGGCGGCGTTGTGCTTTTCCGCCTTGGCCCAGACCCGGCGGGAGATGAGCCGGGGCCCGATCAGGGACAGCACGGCGGGGGTGAGGGTCAGGGCGACGACGACGGCGACTGCCACCGTTGCGGCGGCGGACAGGCCCATCACGGCCAGGAAGGGGAGGCCCGGGATCACGAGGGCCGCGAGGGCGATGATGACGGTCAGGCCCGCGAACAGCACCGCGTTGCCGGAGGTGCCGGTGGCGAGGGCGACGGATTCCTCGCCGTCCATGCCGGCCAGGAGCTGGCCGCGGTGCCGGTTGACGATGAACAGGGAGTAGTCGATGCCGACGGCGAGGCCCAGCATAAGCGCCAACATCGGGGAGATGGAACTCATGTCGACGGCGCCGCTGAGGGCAAAGGTGCCGCCGACGCCCACCGCCACACCGACCAGGGCCATCAGCAGGGGGAGCCCGGCGGCGATCAGGGTTCCCAGCATGACGATGAGCACCAGCGCCGCGATGGCGATGCCGAGGATCTCCGAGATGCCGAACAGTTCGGAGACGTCCTCTGTGATTTCCTTGCTGGCCAGGGCGGTCACGCCGGCAGAGGAGACTTCGTGGGCGATGTCCTGGACCTGCTGGCGCACGGCGGGGGCCAGCCCGTTGATCGAGGTCTTGAACTGGACCTGGGCGATTGCCGCAGTGCCGTCCTCGGATACGAACCGCATGCCCTGCGAGGCCTCCAACTGGCGTTTGGCCAGGGCGAGCTTGGCCGCGCCGGCCTCGAGTTCCTTGGTCCCGGCGTCGAGCTTCTCCTGGCCCGCGGCGAGGGCAGCCTTCTGCTGGCCAAGCTGGGCGTCGATGGCCTCGGCGGACATGCCGGCCGCGGTCATCTGCTGCTCGGCGGCGGCCAGCTGGGCCTTGCCGGCGGCCAGTCGGGCGGCCGACGCGTCCAGCTGCGCCTGTCCTGCGGATGCCTGCTGCTCGCCGGCGGCAAGGTCCGTGACGGCCTTGTCCAGCTGGGCCTGGGTGGCGAACGGGTCCACGGTGCCCTGAACATCGGGAAGGGCTTTCAGCTTGGTCAGCGCAGCCGAGACCGCGTCCTTGCCGGCCTGCGTGAACTGGCCGTTGTGCGACTCGAACACGATGCCGGCCGAGCCGCCGGAGGACTTGGGCAGCTCCTGCTTCAGCTTGTCCGCCATCTGCTGGGTTTCAGTGCCGGGGATCTGGAAGTTGTTGGACATGGTGCCGTGGAAGGCCGCAGCCGCGCCGCCGACGGCCACCAGGACGGCGAGCCAGAGGGAGATGACGAGCCAGCGGTGGCGGTAGGAGAACTTGCCGAGACGGTAGAGCAACAGGGCCATGTCAGTGCCGATCTGGGGAAGGGGTGGCGGGGGAGTGGGACGCGAATCCGGAGCCGAGGAGGCCCATGGAATCGATCAGGAGCTGGCGCAGGACGGACAGGGACTCGGGGGTCAGGTCGCCGCCGCAGCGGGCAAACCAGACATCCATGGCGGCTTTTCCGCACGAGATGACTGAGCCGGCGAGGGCGCGGAGGTAGAGCTCGTCGACGTCGCCGGCCGCCGTCAGCGCAAAGCGTTCGCGGGCAGCTTCGATGATCTGTTCGGTGCAGTGGTCCCAGGCTTCCAGCTCGGAGCGGCTGAGCTGGGGGTTGGTCTGGCCCAGGCTGTAGAGCTCGGCCACCGGTGCGACGGTCATGGGATCGGCCAGTTCAACGAGGGCTGCGCGGGCCGATTCCAGGATGGGCTCGCCTGCCGGGCGGAGCCGGAACTGCTGAAGTGCCGTGTCCAGGAAACCGAACGTCACCGAGGCGAGCGCCGCCTCGGTGCTGCCGAAGTAGTTGAAGAACGTGCGCCGCGAGATCCCGGCGGCGTCGGCGATGTCCTCCACCGTGAAGTTTCCGGGTCCCCGCGTGCGGAGCAGGTCCATGGCGGCGTCCGTGATGGCCTGCCGGGTAGCGGCCTTGTTCAGTTCGCGGCGCGAGGGGACACCGGGGTCGCCGGATGCGGCGGCGTGGGCCGCGGAGGGGGAGGGCGATGGGGACACGCGCTTACACTACGTGCATGTTTGCACTCTGGGCAAGTATTTTCCAGGGTGGTGGGGCTGGCAGCGTCGGCGCTCAAGGCTTGAGCTGGGCTGCCGCGTCGCCGGAATTGGCCAGGTAGACCGACTGGCCCGTTGCCCCGGGCTCATTCTGAGAGAGCGGAATGGCAAAAACGGCTGTGCCGTAGGCGCAGATCTCCGTCCAGTTCTGCCCGATCGCCGATGTATCGAAGCGCATGGCAACGATGGCGTTGGCGCCGCGCTGCTCGGCCTCGGCCACCATCCGGGCCATGACATCCTGCCGGCTGTCGTAGAGGGCCCTCGTCATTTCCAGCACCTCGCCGCCGCCCAGGGAACGGAAGCCCGCCATGAGCTGGGCCGTGATGTCCCGGGAGCGGACGGTCAGGCCCATGACTTCGCCGAAGACGGCGTCGATCCGGTGGCCCGGGATGTCATTCGAAGTGACGATCAGCATGCCCAGAGCCTATCCACCTTTGCCGCCATTGTGCCCTCTTCTCGCCCGCTGGGCGTCCCTGCCGGATTCACAGGAAAGTGAAAGCTGGGAAACAGCTATCTCTGCTGGGTCAGGTGCAGACTGAAGATGCTCGTGGAGCAGCCTTCCCCGGACGAACCATCAGCTTCAAGCGCCGTCACCGCGCGGCAGATCCAGGAGACAGCAGATGTCACGCACAACGAAAATCGCGCTCGGCCTCGGGGCGGCGGCCGTGGCACTGGGCGCAGGGCTCGGAGTCGCCGGGATGGCCTCCGCCACCACGACGCCGACGCCCGCCCCGACACCCAGCTCGAGTGCTCCCGGGAACAACTTCGCCGACGGCTACGGCATGCGCGGTGGACACCGGGGCCACGGCGGTGCAGAGTTCGGCTCCCGCGCCAAAGAACTCGCCGCCAAGCTCGGCGTCGACGAGGCGAAGGTCACCGACGCCCTGAAGACTTTCCGCGAAGCCAACAGGCCGGCCACCCCGCCGGCCCCAGGGCAGAAGCCGGACCGCGCCGCAATGGAGAAGGCCCTGGCCGCGTCCCTGGCGAAGTCGCTCGGCATCGATGAAGCCAAGGTCACCGCTGCCCTGGAGGAATTGCGTACCGCGGAACAGGCCAATCACGCCGCGGCACTGAAGCCCCGGCTGGACCAGGCCGTCAAGGACGGCACCCTGACCCAGGCAGAAGCGGACGCAGTCACCAAGGCCGCCGAAAAGGGTGTGATCGGCGGACACTAGGCCCGTGCGGACTCGGGCCGAGGCCGGGTAAAGCCGAAGCCGGTAAACCAGAGAAGTCCCCGGGGATTCCCGGGGACTTCTCTGGTGAACACTCGATCTGTTGTTACGCCCTGGCGTCAGCCAGTTCCCGCTCGTCCCGTCCTGCCGCGGGAGTGGCGGCGGCGGAGGGGTCGACGGCGGCGGTGCCATCGACGTCGTCGCTAAACGGATCGCCGTTCCGCGGCGCGTTGTACAGCGTTTCGTCCAGGATGCCCTGGCGCTTGGCCACGATCGCCGGGATCAATGCCTGTCCGGCCACGTTGACGGCGGTGCGTCCCATGTCCAGGATCGGGTCGATGGCCAGCAGCAGGCCGACGCCGGCCAGCGGCAGTCCCAGCGTGGAGAGCGTCAGCGTCAGCATCACGACGGCACCCGTAGTGCCGGCGGTCGCGGCAGAGCCGAGCACGGACACCAGTGCGATCAGCAGGTACTGGGTGAAGTCGAGCTGGATGCCGAAGAACTGGGCCACGAAAATCGCCGCCACGGCCGGGTAGATCGCCGCGCAGCCGTCCATCTTGGTGGTCGCGCCGAGCGGCACGGCGAAGGAGGCGTAGGCGCGGGGGACACCCAGGCTCCGTTCGGTCACGCGCTGGGTCAGCGGCAGGGTGCCGATCGAGGAGCGGGAGACGAAGGCCAGCTGCACAGCCGGCCACACGCCGGAGTAGTACTGCTTGATGGACAGTCCGTGGCTGCGGATCAGCACGGGGTAGACCACGAACAGCACGAGCGCCAGGCCGATGTAGATCGCCACGGTGAACTTGCCGAGCGAGCCGATGGTGTCCCAGCCGTAGACGGCCACGGCGTTGCCGATCAGGCCGATCGTGCCCAGCGGCGCGATCCGGATGATCCACCAGAGGACCTTCTGGATGACGGCGAGGGCGGAGGCGTTCAGGGCCAGGAACGGTTCGGCCGCCTTTCCCACTTTCAGCGCGGCGATGCCGACGGCGATCGCGATCACCAGGATCTGGAGGACGTTGAAGCTCACGGCGGTGGTGGCGACGCCGTCAGTGACGGTGGTGGTCGCGCCGAGGCCCAGGAAGTTCTTCGGGAACAGCCCGGTCAGGAAGGCCCACCAGTCACCGGACTTGCCGGCGTACTTCGCTTCCTGGCTGATGCCGGTTCCGGCGCCGGGCTGCAGCAGCACGCCCAGGCCGATGCCGATCAGCACGGCGATCAGCGAGGTGATCGCGAACCAGAGCAGCGTGTTCCAGGCCAGCCGGGCCGCGTTGGAAACGGCGCGCAGGTTGGAAATTGAGCTGACGACGGCGGTGAAGATCAGGGGGACCACGGCGGTCTGCAGCAGCGAGACGTAGCTCGAGCCGATGGTCTGCAGCGTGGTGCCGAGGGCGTTGGGGTTGGCCTTGGTGCTGCCGGTGTACTTCGCCAGCAGGCCAAGGCCCAGGCCGACGATCAGGGCGGCAATGATCTGGAAGCCGAACGAGCCGGCCCATTTGGGCAGCTGGAACCCGGTCTTTCCAGCGGGTGCGGGGGTGCTTGTCTGAGTGGTCACCGGAACACGCTAGGACCGTTGCCAATAGCATGACGAACGGATGTTGAGAAATGTTACGGCGCCACGGGTGGCCCCGCGTCGCGGAATGCCCGGGATTGCCGCGCCGGCAGGGGCTTTTGTGAAGTTATTCCGCAAGCGGTGTGGTGATTGTCTCGTCGCCGGGCGGCCCGGACCGCCCGGGGAGGCGCGGGATGACGGTTCGCGGCAATGCTCTGGAGAAACACTGCCGCGAACTGCCATCCCGACAGCCCCCGCAACCCGGCTTACCCCAGGAGCGCGCGCTTGAGAGTGTCCAGGCCCACCGAACCGATGTTCAGGGCCTTCGTGTGGAAGGCCTTGAGATCGAAGCCGGGGCGGGATTCCAGCTCTTCCCGGATCTGCTCCCACAGCCGCTGGCCCACCTTGTAGGACGGGGCCTGTCCCGGCCAGCCCAGGTAGCGGGTGAACTCGAACTTCAGCTGCCCCTCGCTGATCGGCAGGTTGGCGCGGAGGAAGTCAAAGCCCTTCTCCGAGGTCCAGATGCCGCTGCCCCAGCGCTCGGGGACTTCGAGTTCCAGGTGCACGCCGATGTCGAACACCACGCGGGCCGCACGCATGCGCTGCATGTCCAGCATGCCCATGTGGTCGCCGGGATCATTGAGGTAGCCGAGCTCCTGCATGAGCTTCTCCGCGTAGAGTGCCCAGCCTTCGCCATGGCCCGAGGTCCAGCACACGCTGCGGCGCCACTTGTTCAGCAGCTCCCGGCGGTAGGTGGCGGTGGCGACCTGGAGGTGGTGGCCGGGCACGCCCTCGTGGTACACGGTGGTGGTTTCGGCCCACGTGGTGAAGGTGTCTTCACCGGCCGGCACGGACCACCACATGCGGCCCGGGCGGCTGAAGTCCTCCGAGGGTCCCGTGTAGTAGATGCCGCCTTCATCGGTGGGCGCGATCCGGCACTCCAGCGTTTTCATGACGTCCGGGATCTCGAAGTGGACGCCGGCGAGCTCCGCGACGGCTTTGTCGGACAGTTCCTGCATCCAGGCCTGGAGGGCGTCAGTGCCCTTGAGCTGGCGGGCGGGATCATTGTTGAGGATCTCTTTGGCTTCCTCCACCGTGGCGCCGGACCGGATTTCGCCTGCCACCCGTTCCTGTTCGGCGATGAGGCGGTCGAGTTCCTGGACACCCCAAGCGTAGGTCTCCTCCAGGTCCACGGTGGCGCCGAGGAAGTCCCGGGAGGCCAGGGCGTAGCGGGTGCGGCCCACAGCGTCCTTGGCCGGGGCGACGGGCAGGAGCTCGGACTCGAGGAAACCTGCGAGCCGGGAGTACGCCACCCGGGCAGCTGCCGCGCCGGCGTCGAGCCGGGACTGCAGTTCCGCCGGGAGTGGGCCGTCCGCGGTCTTGGCGCCGGCGGCGAGCTTGGCGAAGAAGCCGTCGTCCGCGGCGTGCTTGGTGGCCTGCTCGATCACGATCGAAACCTGGCGGGCCGCGGCCACTTTGCCGTCCTGCATCGCCGACCGCAGCGACTCTATATAGCCGTCGATGGCGGCGGTGACATTGTGGGCCCGGCCCGCGATGTGCTCCCACTGTCCGGCGGTATCCGTCGGCATGAGGTCAAAGATCGCGCGGATGTCCTGGGACGGGGAGGCGATGTTGTTCAGATCGGCCGTAGCCCAGCCCGATTCGTGGATTTCCAGCTGCAGGCCCAGCCGCTCGCGCATGGCGTCGAGGGTGACGGCGTCGACGTCGTCAACCGGCTCCAGCCCGTCCAGCGCCGCAAGTGCCTCGCGGGCGGCGGCCGCGAATTCCTCGTGGCCGGCGGGGGAGAAATCCTGGTACTCCGTCTCGTGCCCGGGCAGGCCGAGTTCGGTGGCGAAGCTCGGGTTAAGCCGGATCAGGGTGTCCGTGTAGGCGTCGGCGACGGCGTCAATGGCCGTCTGCTGGCGCGCGGGGGCAGTGTTGTCTGAGGCGATGATTTCGGTAGTCACCCGACGAGACTAGCCCGGCCGCCGCGGTTATGAAAGAGTCACTGAACTTTTTCGCGCGCAACTCTCCCGTGCAGATTTCGGCTGCGGGCAGGCCTTGCCAGGACGCTGAACCGCGTCGGCTCAGCCCAGGCTGCGGCGCCAGGCCTGCGGACCGGGCCTCGGCGCCAGCCGAAGCTGCTGCCGGCGGACCCAGTGCCGGACGCCGGGGTTTTCCGGTGCCGCCTGCTGGGTCTGCCCCAGGGACAGCACGACGGCGGTCAGCGCCGCCAGCTCTTCCGGCGTCGGTTCGCCCTTCACGACTGAGAGAAGCGGCGAGTCGAGGCTGTCGGCGGGTCCTTCTGGCCGTGGGCCCACGCCGGCGAGGGACCCGGCCTGAGCTTGCGAAGGCTGGGAGCCGGTGGGGACTTGCGAGGTTAGGGGGCGGGTGGGGCTCACAGCGGGATGTTCCCGTGCTTCTTGGCGGGCAGGGCTGCCCGCTTGTCCCGGAGGGCGCGCAGGCCCTTGATGATCTGCAGCCGGGTCTCGGACGGTGCGATGACGGCGTCCACGTAGCCGAGCTGGGCGGCCTGGTAGGGGTTGAGCAGCTCTTCCTCGTACTGGCGGATCACCTCGGCGCGCTTGGCCTCGACGTCGCCGCCGTCCTCGGCCACCGCGGCGAGTTCGCGGCGGTACAGGATGTTCACGGCACCCTGGGCGCCCATGACGCCGATCTGGGCGGTGGGCCAGGCCAGGTTGAGGTCCGCGCCGAGCTTCTTGGAGCCCATCACGATGTAGGCCCCGCCGTAGGCCTTGCGGGTGATCACGGTCAGCTTGGGCACGGTGGCCTCGGCATACGCGTAGAGCAGCTTGGCGCCACGGCGGATGATGCCCTGGAACTCCTGGTCCTTGCCCGGCAGGAAGCCCGGCACGTCCACGAGCGTGATGATGGGGATGTTGAAGGCATCGCAGTGCCGGACGAAGCGGGCGGCCTTTTCCGAGGCCGCAATGTCCAGGGTGCCGGCGAACTGCATGGGCTGGTTGGCCACGATGCCAACCGTGTGGCCCTCGACCCGGCCGTAGCCGATGATCACGTTCGGGGCATAGAGGGACTGCATCTCGAGGAAGTGGGCGTCGTCGACAACTTGCTCGATGACCTTGCGCATGTCGTACGGCTGGTTGGCCGAGTCCGGGATCAGCGCGTCCAGGGCGAGGTCGTCGTCGTCGACCTCCAGTTCCTGCTGGTGCTCCAGCACCGGGGCCTCGGCGAGGTTGTTGGAGGGCAGGAAGTCGAGCAGTTCGCGGACGAACTCGACGGCGTCGGCCTCGTCGGAGGCCAGGTAAGTCGAGGTGCCGGTGTTGGCGTTGTGCTGCCGGGCGCCGCCGAGGGTTTCCATGTCCACGTCTTCGCCGGTGACGGTCTTGATGACGTCCGGGCCGGTGATGAACATGTGCGAGGTCTTGTCCACCATGACCACATAGTCGGTCAGGGCGGGGGAGTAGGCCGCGCCGCCGGCGGAGGGGCCCATGATCAGCGAGATCTGCGGGACGACGCCGGAGGCGTGGACGTTGTTGCGGAAGATGTCCGCGAACATCGCCAGGGAGGCGACACCCTCCTGGATGCGGGCACCGCCGCCGTCGAGGATGCCCACCACGGGGCAGCCGTTGCGCAGCGCGAACTCCTGGACCTTGACGATCTTTTCGCCGTTGACCTGGCTCAGCGAGCCACCGTAGACGGAGAAATCCTGGCTGTAGACCGCAACCGGGCGGCCGTCCACCGTGCCGTAGCCGGAGACGAGGCCGTCGCCGAGGGGCTTCTTCTTCTCCATGCCGAAGGCGGTGGAGCGGTGCACGGCCAGCGCATCGAATTCGACGAAGGAGCCGGCGTCCAGCAACAGGTCGATGCGCTCGCGGGCGGTGTTCTTGCCGCGCGCGTGCTGCTTGGCGATCGCTTCCGGGCCGGAGGGCTGTTCGGCACGGGCCTGGCGGTCGCGGAAATCTGCAATCTTTCCCGCAGTCGTGGTCAGATCGTGGCTCATCAAGTTTCTCCGGCTCTGTCGCAAGGTTGTACGGCGCCCGTCGCGTGGGGTCCTTTGGCTGGAATCCACAAAAGCAGGGCTCTGCTGGCAAGTCTAGTGACGGTATTGGCCGGTGCCGCTGTAGGGAACCTACAATTTTCCCGCCGCGAAGCTCCCTCACCACTTTGTTACCCGCCAGTAACATTGGTCGGCTAGAGTGTGGGCATGACTTCAAGCAACGATGCTTCGGGCACCGCCGCAGGGCCGTACCAGGCCGCCGGTTCCCTCCAGGGCCGCACTGTCCTCATCTCCGGGGGCAGCCGTGGCATCGGCCTGGCCATTGCGCTCCGCGCGGCCCGGGACGGCGCCAACATCGTCCTGATGGCCAAGACCGGTCAGCCGCACGCCAGGCTGGAGGGCACCGTGTATACCGCCGCCGAACAGATCGAGGCCGCCGGCGGCCAGGCCCTGCCGCTGGTCGGCGACGTGCGCAACGACGCCGACGTCGCCGGTGCAGTCGGCGCCGCTGTGGACCAATTTGGCGGGATCGACGTCGTCATCAACAATGCGTCGGCGATTGACCTCTCCACCACCGACGACGTGGACATGAAGCGCTACGACCTCATGCAGGACATCAACGTGCGCGGGACGTTCCTGCTCTCGAAGATGGCGCTGCCGGCCCTGCGCGCCTCCGGGGCCGGGCACATCCTCACCCTCTCCCCGCCCCTGAACCTGGATCCGAAGTGGGCCGGCCTGCACCTGGCCTACACCATGGCCAAATACGGCATGAGCCTGACCACGCTGGGGCTGGCCGAGGAACTCAAGGCCGACGGCGTTGCCGTGAACTCACTCTGGCCGTGTACCTTGATCGACACCGCGGCGATCCGCAACATGCCCGGCGGCGACATGATCGTCAAGGGCGCCCGCAGCCCCGAAATCATGGCCGACGCCGCCCACGCCGTGCTGACCGGCGGCAACGCGGTCCCCGCCCACGGCAGCCGGAGCGGTAACTTCTACACCGATGAACAGGTTCTCGCGGCGGCAGGGGTGACGGACTTCAGCCCGTACAGCCTCGGCGCGCCGGAGAACCAGCTCGTCCCGGACATCTTCCTCTGAACTTGCTGGGTGTTTTGCGACCGTCTGCCCCGCGGAATTTCCCCTCATTTGGCGGCCGGGTGCCGGAATCAGCGGTGTGTCCGGCCGACACGCCGGACACCCCGGCCAAAGGTGGGGAGTTTCGGCGGAGGCATGTGAGGCAGACGGCCGGGGCCCCGGTGCGCTTTCCTCGGTAGGATTCAAGGATGGAAATCGCGCAGGAAACCCCGGACCGTCCGCCCCTGGACCTGAGTGCCCTCAGCGATGAGGCGTTCCTGTCCGCGAACGGAATTCCGCGCCTGACGGTGCTTGAGTCCACCGGCTCCACCAACGCTGATCTCCTCCGCGGGGTGACCGAGGATCCCGGCGCGTGGCCGGACCTGTCAGTGCTGACCGCCGAGTACCAGAGCGACGCGCGCGGCCGGCTCGACCGCCGGTGGGAGGCGCCGGCCCGCAGTTCGGTCTCCGTCTCCCTGGTGCTCCTGCCAGTCAACGCGGCCGGCCGGCCGCTGCCGACCCACAGGTACTCCTGGCTCTCCCTCCTGGCCGCCCTCGCCCTGCGTGAGGCCCTGACGGAAACGGCAGGCCTTCCGGCGGAACTCAAATGGCCCAACGACGTCCTGGTCCGGGGCCGGAAAATCGCCGGCATCCTGGCCCAGCTCGGCCCGCTCGGCGCCGGCGGCGCGCCGCCGGTCATCCTCGGCACCGGCCTGAACGTCACGCTGACGGAGCCCGAACTCCCGGTTCCCACCGCCACCTCCGTGCTGCTGGAGAATCCCGACACAGTGGACCGGACGGAGCTCCTGAAGAGCTACCTGTCCCGCTTCGCCACCCTGTACCGGAGTTTCTGCAACGCCGACGGCGACCCCACCGCCGGCATGGCCGGTGGCCCGTCGCTGCACAAACGCGTGGAGCACCTCCTCTCAACCCTCGGCAAGCAGGTCCGGGCCCAACTCCCGGGCGACCACGAGATCATTGGCCATGCCACGCGCCTGGACGAATACGGCTCACTCCTGGTGGTCGATGCCGCGGGCCATGAACATGTGGTGACCGCCGGCGACGTCGTGCACCTGAGGCCGTGGAACCCGGCCGGGACCGGCGGCCAGGGCACCGGCAGCGGCGGAGCAGAAAGCGGCTATGCGTAGAGTGCTCCTGCCGGGAGAGCAAGTGATTGTGGTGACCCGGCCCCAGCCCAGGATGCTCATTGTCCCGGCGCTGATGTTCATTGTTGTTCCGGCTTTGGCCGCGTACGCCTGCGCCTGGGTTGTCAAGGGCGGTCCGGCGCGGCTCGTCCCCCTCGTCCCGAAAGAGTGGACGCCCTGGCTCCTCGCCGTGTGCCTGGCGTTGGCGGCGTGGGTGCTGCTGGGCTATTGCCTCCCGCGGGTCATTGCATGGCATGCTACCCGCTACATCCTCACAAGCCAGCGCATAGTTGCCCGATACGGCATGTTACGGCGGCGCGATGAACAGATACCCCTCGCCGCCGTCCGGCATGTGGCCATTGAGCAATCCTTGTTGCAGCGCCTATTGCACTCCGGGAATATATCCTTGGAGACCGGGTACCCCCTTGGAACGGTGGTCCCCGATGTCCCTGAGGTCGCGACATTCCGTAATTTCCTGCTGGACGCCATCGACGACCTCCCGCAGGGCGAGGCGTCCGGCGCCGATGGCATGACCGACGACCCGGGCGAGGCCTGGCCGTGGGAGACGAGAGAAGGTGGAAGAGATGAACGCTGAGAACGTCCACCAGGACATCGATCTCGCTGCCCCGGATTTGCCCCGGGAGCCCGAGGACGCCGCCGGTTCGGCTGCCGCCGACAGCGACGCCGGGACCGCCTTCGGCGCCGAAGCCGGCGCGCTCATCGAACCCGACGAAGTCGAGCCCGAAGAACCCGCCGAACCTGAACCCGAACCCGACGAAGTCGAGCCCGAAGAACCCGCCGAACCCGTGGCCCCGCCCACCGGCACGATGTCCGCTGAACGGCTCGCCGCCAAGGCCCTGGAAGCGCGGCTGCTGGGCGGAGAACGCAAGCTTCGGCGTCGTGAAGTCGCCGCCGGTGCGGGGCTCTCGCTGCTCTCTGCCCGGAAACTTTGGCGCGCCCTGGGTTTTCCCAACCTCGGGGATGAAGATGTCGCCTTCACCGAGCGTGACCAGGCCGCCCTGTCCACCATCGTGGACCTGGTGCGCGACGGCAAGCTCACCGAGGAAGCCGCAATCTCCATCACCCGGGCCATCGGCCAGATGACCGACCGGATGGTGGTGTGGCAGATCGAGGCCCTCGTGGAGGACATGGTCCAGGAACATGGCGTCACTGACGCCGTCGCCCGCAAGCGGCTCGTCAGCGAGTTGCCGAACCTGATCGACCCCCTCGAGGAGATGCTCGCCTACTCCTGGCGCCGCCAGCTCAACGCCGGTGTGCAGCGCCTGGCCGTCCGGGCCGAAGCCGGGCTGCAGTCCAGCGAAGAGGGCCGTGAAGGCGACGAGGACGATGCGCCCCTGCCGTTGGCCCGGGCGGTCGGCTTCGCCGACCTTGTCTCCTACACCAGCCTGTCCCGCCGGATGAACGAGAAGACGCTCGCCCAGCTGGTGCAGCGCTTCGAGAACAAGTGCGCCGAAATCATCTCGGTCGGCGGCGGCCGGCTGGTCAAGACCGTCGGCGACGAGGTCCTGTACATTGCCGAGACTCCGGCGGCCGGCGCCGAGATTTCCCTGGCCCTGTCCCGCGCCTTCACCGACGACGAGATCCTGCCCCAGGCCCGCGTGGCCATGGTCTGGGGCCGCATCCTCTCCCGCCTCGGCGACATCTACGGACCCACCGTCAACCTCGCCGCCCGCCTGACGGCTCTCGCGGACCCTGGAACCGTGCTGGTGGATTCGATGACCGCGGCCGCGCTGGAGCAGGACGAACGCTTCGTCCTGGTGCCCCGGCCGGCCGAGGACGTCCGCGGGTTCGGTGAAATCCACCCGGTGCAGCTGCAGCCCGGCAGCGGCCGGGGCCTGATCCTGGACTGAACGCCGGATCAGCCCGGCGGCAGGCCGTGGCGGGCTTCTCAGCTGAGCGGCGCATATGCAATAGTCGGACCGGCAGTTGCGATCCGGCCGGGTTGTGAACGCCGTCAACCCCCGCGCACCAGTGAAGCCGCGCACCACTGTATTGAGGACCGCCATGAACCCATCGCCAGACGCCCCCATCCCGCCCTCGGACGGAAAACAGGGACCGCTACTGCGCTGCGGGTACGGCACGGACCGGGGACTGCGCCGCGAGGCGAACGAGGACTCCTTCATTGCCGCGGACCCCGTCTTCGCCGTGGCGGATGGCATGGGCGGGCACGAGGCCGGCGAAGTTGCCAGCAGCATCTGCGTGCGCACCCTGGCCGAGCTGCCACAGTCCAAGACCGGCAGCCGGGATGCGACGGCGGACATCCTGCAGGAGTACCTGCTCATGGCCGATGCGGGCATCCGTCACGCCACCGGATCGCGTGCCGGAACCACCCTGTCCGGCGTCGTGGTGGTGGAACAACAGGACGTTCCGTACTGGCTTGTCCTCAACATCGGGGACTCCCGCACGTACCGGTACAGCCACGGCCAGCTCGCCCAGATCAGCGTGGACCATTCCGAAGTCCAGGAACTCCTCGACACCGGCCAGATCACCGAGGCCGAGGCCGCCGTGTACCCCCGCAGGCACGTGGTGACACGGGCGCTGGGAACCGGGGATGACTCCGAGGCCGACTTCTGGCTGGTTCCCCTTGAAGACGGCGACCGGATGCTGGTCTGCTCCGACGGCCTCAACGGCGAACTCAGCGATGAGAAGATCGCCGGCATCCTCGCGGCCGAGACCGACCCCCAGGCGGCCGTGGACGAACTGATCCAGGCGGCCTTGCGCAGCGGCGGCCGGGACAACATCACGGCGATCGTGGTCGACGCACGGACTGCAAACGCGGACGAGCCAGCCTGACCTCGCGGTCGGCGTCAGACCGAATTCGCGGTTCGTCCCTTAGGATCGCGGGCATGGGGACTCAGCCGGATCGAAGGAAAGCAGCGGGCACTGCCGCAACCCTGATCGGAGGGTCGGCGGAAATAATGGACTTCCTGATCCCGCTCTGGGGCGGCATTGAACTCGGCGTCGGGCCAAGCGCGATCGGAGCCCTCGTCGCCGTCGAGCTCGTCGTCTCGGTGATCGCACGTCCGATTTCCGGCTGGCTGGTGGACACCCGGGTGCGAACGACAGCGGCTGCGGCCGGAGCCGTGCTCTACGCGGTGAGTTGCGTCGGCTACGCCGTCGCGACGTCGCTGCCGCTCGCCTTCGCCGCTGCAATTGTTGGCGGTATCGGCGGCGCGTTCTTTTGGATTGCGGTCCGGGCAATCGCGGCCGAGTTCCTCGATCGCGACTCCGGCTCGCTGGCCGGGCTGCTGTCCTCCGAAGCACTCGGATCGTGGTTCTTCTGGATTCCAGCGATGGTCCTGCTGCCTCTGACCGGCTTCAGCGGGGTCTTCGGGACCCTCGCCGTTGCCTGTATTATCGCCGCGGTCCTGCTGCTCCGCGTGCCAAAGTTCCTGGCGCCACCGCAGGAGGAGCCGTTGGACGGGTTCCGGGGCGACGGCAGGCGCCTCGCCCCGCTGCTGCTGATCGCGCTGATGACCGCAGTCGCCGAGGCCGGTGTGTCGCTGCTCCTGCTGCTTCACCTGCAGAAGGCGCTTGAGCTGGAGGTCTACCAGATTGCACTCATCTACCTGCCGGGCGGCATCGTGCTTACGGTTATGCCACGAGCGCTGCACCGGTTCGTTGAACGGCGGGGCCGGCGTACGGGATACGTCCTCGCGTCCGTCGCGTCGGCACTGACTGCGGCCGGCCTCGCGTTCACGCCCAGCCCGCTCGTGATCGCCGCGCTCTGGGTACTCACGAGTGCCTCATGGGCGATCTTGCTGCCGATCCAGCGGGCAGTCGTAGCTGAGGTCAACCGGCACCGCGTGGGCCGCGGCATGAGCCTGCTGACCAACTCCGAGATGCTCGGGGCAGCAGCCGGGTCGCTGCTGGCGGGTCTGCTGTACGACGGTGGATCGTGGCAGCTCTCATGCCTGATCTTCGCGGGCATCATCCTCAGCGGAACCGTCCTTGGCCCACTCGCGCTCACGAAACTGGGCGTGCGCGACCGCCCGGCCGCCGATCTGGCCGTCGTCAACAGCGGCTAGCACGGCTCTCCACCGGCGCAGAATTCGTCCCCGGGCCGGGCGAGGTGATCACCTGTTCGATCTGTGGCCGGACCGGACCCTGGACCGGACAATGTCGGGGATCTAGGGCAGGATAGGTCTGTGAGCACAGGGAAGACCGCAGCAGAGACCGCAGCAGGGACTGAAGAAGCAGCCGAAGCAGCCCCCGGGCACGTCACGGACCCTCAAGGCCCCGACGGGCAGGTCCCGTCCGGGGACATCCGCGCGGAGTATGAAGACCTTGTGGAGCAGGTCCGCAAGCACCGCTTTGCGTACTACCAGCAGGACGCGCCGATCATCTCCGACGCCGAGTTCGACGAGCTCTACCGTCGGCTGGAAACGCTCGAAGCCATGCATCCGGAACTGGTGGCCAACGATTCGCCCACGCAGGAAGTCGGCGGCGAGGTGTCAGCGGCGTTTGCCGCCGTGCAGCATTTGCAGCGCATGTACAGCCTGGAGGATGTCTTCTCGCTCGAGGAGCTGGAGGCCTGGATGGTCAAGGCCGAGGCGGGCGTCGCCAAGCTCGGCAACGGCGGGAACCCGCCGTCGTGGCTCACCGAACTGAAGATCGACGGCCTGGCCGTCAACCTGCTCTACCGCGACGGCGCCCTGGTCCGGGCCGCAACCCGCGGGGACGGCACCACCGGCGAGGACATCACGCACAACGTCCTGACCATCAAGGAAATCCCGCAGCAGCTCAGCGGCACCGGCTTCCCGGCGGAGGTGGAAGTCCGCGGCGAAGTCTTCATCCCGTCGCAGGCCTTCGCGGAATTCAACGAAGCCCTGATCGAGGCCGGCAAGGCGCCGCTGGCCAACCCGCGCAACGCCGCCGCGGGTTCGCTGCGGCAGAAGGACCCCGCGGAAACCGCCAAGCGGCCGCTGCGGATGTACGTCCACGGCATCGGCGCCCGCGAGGGTCTCGACACCGCCAGCCAGTCCGAGACCTACCGCAAGCTGGCCGAGTGGGGACTGCCGACGAGCCCGTATTTCGAGGTCCTGGCCGGGCTTTCCGACGTGCTCGAATTCATCAAGCGCTACGGCGACAAGCGGCACAGCCTTACCCACGAGATCGACGGCATTGTGATCAAGGTGGACGACTTCGCCACCCAGCGGGCCCTGGGCTACACCACCCGGGTGCCGCGCTGGGCCGTGGCCTACAAGTACCCGCCCGAAGAGGTCCATACCAAGCTGCTCGACATCGCCGTCAACGTCGGCCGCACCGGCCGGGTCACCCCGTACGGCGTGATGGAACCGGTCAAGGTTGCCGGCTCCACCGTGGAGATGGCCACCCTGCACAACCAGGAAGTGGTCAAGGCCAAGGGCGTGAAGATCGGCGACATTGTGGTGCTGCGCAAGGCCGGAGACGTGATACCGGAAATTGTGGGCCCGGTGCTGGCGCTGCGGGACCAGCAGGACCCTCCCGTCCGCGACTTCATCATGCCCACCGAATGCCCTGCGTGCGGCACGCCGTTGGCCCCCGGGAAGGAAGGGGACGTGGACATCCGCTGCCCCAACTCCCGGTCCTGCCCGGCGCAGCTGCGCGAACGCGTCTTCCACCTTGCCGGCCGCGGCGCCTTCGACATCGAGGCCCTCGGTTGGGAAGCCGCCATCGCACTGACCCAGCCGGCCGAGCCCGCGGAGCCGCCGCTGACTACCGAGGCGACATTGTTCGACCTCACTCCGGAGCAGCTCGCGGACGTCCGTGTCCGCCGGGAGAAGCGCTCCAAGGGCGCCGGCACAGGGGAATTCGAGCTGGTGCCCTACTTCTTCACCAAAGCCACCACCAAGACCCCGTCCAAGCCCACGGCCACGACGGACAAGCTCTTCCGGGAGCTGGAAAAAGCGAAAACCCAGCCGCTGTGGCGGATCCTGGTGGCCTTGTCCATCCGGCACGTCGGCCCGCGGGCCTCGCGCGCCCTCGCCACCGCGTTCGGCAGCATGGACGCCATCCGGCAGGCCTCCGAGGAGGAGCTCGCCCACGTGGACGGCGTGGGCCCGGTCATCGCCCAGGCGCTGACTGAATGGTTCGCCGAGGACTGGCACCGCGACATCGTGGACCGCTGGGCGGACGCCGGCGTCCGGATGGCGGACGAACGCGACGAGTCGACGCCCAGGACGCTGGAGGGGCTGACCGTGGTGGTGACCGGGAGCCTCGAGGGCTTCAGCCGCGATGAGGCCAAGGAAGCCATCCTGATCCGCGGCGGCAAGGCGGCCGGATCGGTGTCGAAGAACACCAGCTACGTGGTGGCGGGCGAGAACGCCGGCACCAAACTGGACAAGGCCGAACAGCTCGGCGTCCCGGTCCTGGATGAGGACGGCTTCCGTGCCCTGCTGGCGAACGGGCCGGCCGGCGAATGAGTTCCCACTCCGCGGGTCCTCCCGCACCTGGCGTTCCGGGGCTGCTCGAACTGGCCAAATCGGCCGCCGCGGCGGGGGCCGCCGTCCTGGCCACCCGGAAGACTGCGGCCCTGGACGTCAGCAACAAGGGCGACTCAGGAGACTGGGTGACCGCCTTCGACCTCGCCGCCGAAGCCGCCGTCCGGGACGTCATCACCGCCGCCCGGCCGTGGGACATCATCACGGGGGAGGAGGGCGGCACCGTCCTGCCGGCGGAGCCCAGCGGCTACCGCTGGTCCATCGACCCGCTCGATGGCACCACCAATTTCATCCGCAACATCGTCTACTACGCCACCTCCGTGGCGGTGGCCGACGCCGACGGCGTCTGGCTGGCCGGCGTCGTCAGCGCACCGGCGCTGGGACGCACCTACTACGCGTCCCGCGGCGAGGGCGCCTGGCTCCAGGAACAGGGCCAGGTGACCGCCCTGTTCGGCCCGGTCCCCGGACGGACCGGCCAGATCCTGGCCACGGGTTTCAACTACGATCCCGGCGTGCGGGCGGAACAGGCCGCAGGCCTCGGCAGCCTGATGGACGGCTTCGCCGACATGCGCCGGCTCGGGTCCGCGGCGCTGGACCTGTGCCTCGTGGCGGACGGCACGCACGACGCCTACGGTGAGCGCGGGCTCAACGAACACGACTTCGCCGCCGGAGCCCTGATCGCCGAGGAGGCAGGCTGCTGGGTGCGCCGGCCGCGGCTCACCAGCCCCCTGGCCGGCGGCCCCTCCGACGACGAACGCCTGGCCGCATGGACGTGCGCCGGTCCGCTGGAACTCTCCGGCAAATTCCCGCTCTAACGTCGTCCCGCTGGGCCGGCTCTACGCCTGTCAGATGCGCCTGAGTGATAGTTCAGTCACGGAAACGGCCTTTCCGGGCACGGCCCGGGCCGGGCGCCCGTACCATTGACAGGTGCCTTCGCAGATCCTCATTCGCCCCGCCGTTCCGGCCGACTTCGACGCCATAGCGCGCATCACCCGGGACGCCTACCTGGCGGCGGGCTACTTTGAGAGCGCCGACCACCCCTACATGCAGCAGATCCAGAACGTCGGGCAGCGCGCGGCGGCCGCGACGGTTTGGGTCGCCGAGCGTGAGGGCCTGATCCTCGGCTCCGTGACGCTGGCGGTCGCCGGCGAGCCCTACGCGGACATCGCCTTCAGCGACGAGCTCGAGTTCAGGATGCTCGTGGTGGACCCCTCCGTGCAGCGCAGCGGCGCCGGCAAGGCCATGGTCCAGGCCATCATGGAGCATGCCAGGGCCCTGCCCGGTATTCACGCCGTGGCCCTCACCACGGGCGAGAGCTGGGAAAGCGCCCACGGCCTTTACCTGAAGACCGGCTTCGTCCGGGCGCCGGAGCGCGACTGGCTCGTGCCGGGCACGGACATCAAACTGCTCGTTTACCGCCAGGAACTCTAGCCGGGGCGGTGGCCCCGCGCAGGTCCGCCGACACAAATCAACCCGGTTTGGCGGCCCGGCCGTCCTGCGCCCTACAGTTGTGCCGATCCCTGCGGCAACTGCGAAAGGCCCACCATGCGCAAGACCTTCGGTACCGGCTCCACCTGGGAACAGACCCTCGGCTATTCCCGGGCTGTCCAGGTGGACAACACCCTCTACATCTCCGCGACCGCCGCCAGCGGCGAGGACGGAATCGTGGGCGAAGACTTCTATACCCAGACCAGCTACATCCTGCAGAAGCTCGGCGCCGTGCTGGCCGACGCCGGCTTCGGCTTCGAGGACGTGGTGCAGTCCAAGCTGTACCTGACGGACATCAGCCAGTGGGAAGAGGCCGGCCGGGCCCACGGCGAGGTCTTCGGCGACATCCGCCCCACGCTCTCCCTCGTTCACGTGCTGCCGTTCCTGGATCCCAAGATGCTCGTCGAGATCGAACTCGTCGCCCAAAAGAGCGCCGCCTAGGGCCAAAGCGACGCTTGCCCGGGGCGTTGCGGGGGCCGGGGGGACTCTGGCGGAACCGCCGGACTTGGAGTAAGAAGAGCGCATGACCAAGGCACCCGGGCAGGGGCCCGCCAGGATCCCCCTCATCGGCCAGTTCCGCTCCTATGACCGCTCGTGGCTGCGCGGCGATCTGATTGCCGGGGTCACCGTCGCGGCCCTGATCGTTCCGAAGAACCTCGGGTACGCAGGCATCGCCGGGATTCCGCTGCAGAACGGGCTGTATGCCGCGGCCGCCGGCGCCATCGTGTACGCGATCTTCGGCACGTGCCGGCAGATCTCGATGGGCCCGAGCTCGGGCCTGGCGGCGGTGGCCGCGAGCGCCGTGCTCGCGGCAGGCATCACCGGCGAGCAGGATATCGCCTCGTTCGTTGCCGGAATCACCCTCGCCTCCGGGATCCTGTTCCTGATTCTTGCCGTCTTCAAGATGGGCTGGATCGCGCAGTTCCTCTCGAAGGCCGTGGTCACCGGCTTCCTTTTCGGCGCGGCGATCGACGTCGTGATCGGGGAGCTCCCCAAACTCACCGGGACCGAGGTCACCGGCTCCAACCCGCTCCAGGAGCTGTGGTCCTGGCTGGGCACCCTGGGCGAGGCGCAGCCGACCACCGTGGTGGTGGGGGTCATCGCGCTGGCTGTCGTCTTCGGGCTGAAAGCCATCGCTCCCCAAGTCCCCGGCGCCCTGGTCCTGGTGGTGGGCGGACTGGCGGCGGAGGCGCTCTTCGGTCTCGGGGCCAAAGGCGTGGCCCTGGTAGGCGACGTACCCAGCGGGCTGCCCTCGCTGCAGGTCCCGGACGGTCAGCTCATGTGGGACCACGTCGGCACCGTGGCGCTCGCGGCGGTGGCGCTGGTCCTGATCGGTTTCTCCCAGACCGCCGGGGATGCGAGGGCGTTCGCTGCCAAACACCGCTACCAGATCGACATCAACCAGGAATCCATTGCCCAGTCAATGGCCAACATCGCCTCGGGTCTCTTCAAGGGGATGCCCGTCTCGACGAGCCTGTCCGCGAGCTCGCTGAACGACCACTCGGGGGCGAAGACCGGACTGGCCTCCCTCACCTCGGGCATCACCGTGCTGCTCACGCTGCTCTTCCTGGCGCCGCTGTTCTCGATCCTCCCCAAACCGGTTTTGGCGGCGCTGATTATCGAGGCCGTCGTCATGGGCATGATGAACGTGCCCGAGCTGCGGCGGCTGGCCCGCGTGCAGAAGTTCGACTTCTGGATTGCGGTCGCGGCGATCATCGGGACCCTCATCTTCGGCGTGCTGGCGGGCGTCGTCATTGGAATCGGACTCTCGCTCATCTGGCTCGTCCGGGTGGCGACCCATCCGGAGATGCCCGACCTGGGCCGCGAGCCCGGTACCCAGGTCTTCCGCGATGCCGGTGAGCATCCCGGCGACGAGAAAGTTCCCGGCATTGCCGTGATCCGGTTCGACGGCGGCCTGTTTTTCGCCACGGCCGATGCACTGGAGGACCGCCTGCGCGACGTCATCCAGTCGACGCCGGGGCTCACCGGGATCGTGCTCGACTGCGGCGGGATCAACTTCGTCGACTCGCAGGGGGCGGCAAAGGTGGCGGACATCGTCATCCTCGCCCGGGAGGCCGGGGTCAACCTGCGCCTGACCCGGCTGAAGCCCGCGGTCCGGGCGGTCCTGGAGCGCGACGGCGTGATCGAGCGCATCGGGGTGGACATGATCCACGGCAACATCCACAGGGCCGTGCAGGCGGAGCAGGCGGCGGCACAGAAGGAGCCCGACGGCGCCTAGGTTGGCTTCGCTGCTTGTGTCGCGGCGCCTAGCGGGCGGCCGGGGCGGGGATTCCGTAACGGTGCTCGGGCCGCCCGGTGGTGCCGTAGCGCAGCTGGATGTCGACGGCGCCGTCGTCCGCCAGCGCGGACAGATACCGCTGGGCGGTGGCCCGGGACACGCCGACCCGGGCGGCGACGTCGGCGGCTGAATACTGCTCGCCGGGCACCAGGGATTCCAGCACCGCGGCCTCGGTGGCGGAGCGGGGACGTGCCGAGGCGACGACGTCGCCCGGGATCAGGGCGCGCTTGGCGCGCTCCACCGTCTCCTGGCTGACGGAGCCCGGCTGGGCCAGGATCCGGCGGTAGCGTGCATAGGAGCGCAGCTGCTGCGAAAGGGATTCGGCCGTGAAGGGCTTGAGGAGGTAGCCCAGTGCCCCGCGGCGGAACGCGAGGCGCAGCGAGGCCGTGTCCGAGGCCGCGCTGAGGATCACGGTGTCGACGTCCAGCTGGTGCAGCAGGTCCAGGCCCGAGGCGTCCGGCAGGTAGACGTCCAGCAGCACCAGGTCCGGGCGGAGGCTGTGGATGGCCTGCAGCGCCTGGGACGCCGAGCCGGCCGGCGGCAGCGCCAGGAAGCCGGCCACCGAATCCACATAGGCGGCATGCAGCTTGGCGACGTGGAAATCATCGTCGACAATCAGCACCCTGAAATCCTCAGACATCGTTGTCCTCTCGGTTTGCTTCAGTGATTCCAGGTTCGGTATTTCCCGGCAGCGTTGGCCCCGGTTCGGTGGTTCCCGGCAGCGTGGCCACGAAAACGGCGCCCGGGCCGCCGGGGGAGCCGGCCTCGAGCACCCGCACGTCTCCGCCGCGGCGGCGCGCGAGCTGCCGGGACAGGGCCAGCCCCAGGCCCTGCCCTCCGCCAGGGCGCGCGGGCCGGACCGAGGTCGTGTAGCCCTCCGCGAAGACCCCCTCGGCCTCGGCGGCTGTCATGCCGGTGCCCAGGCCGTCGCCGGAATCGGCCACCACAATGTGGAGTGTGCCGGCGCCTCCGTTGATGCCCGGTTCGTCCAGCACTTCGACTTCCACCCAGCGCTCGGCCGCGGAACCGGCGACGGCGGCGTTCACGGCGTTGTCGATCAGGTTCCCCAGGACTGTGGTGACGTCCTGGGGTTCGGTGACGCGGCCGCGGACCACGGATTCCGGGCCGAGGCGGAGACTCACGCCGCGCTCGTCCGCCTCGACGCCCTTGGCACCGAGGAAGGCCTGCAGGTAGGGGTCCTGGAGCAGCTCGGCCTGGTCCACCGGGAATGCCAGCGGCCCGGTGCCCGCCAGTTTGGCGAGATATTCCTGGGCCTGCTGGGGCTGGCCAATGCTCATGAACCCGGCGATCGTGTGCAGCTGGTTGGCAAACTCGTGGCGCTGCGCCCGCAAAGCCGCGGACATGGTGCCGACGGCGTCGAGCTGGCGGGTCAGCTGCTGCAGCTCGGTCCGGTCCCGCAGCATCACCACCCAGCCAAGGTCCTCGCGGCCGTGCAGAGCCTTGCGGGCGCTCACCACCAGCACCTGGCCGCCGGCCACGAGTTCCACCGCCTCGCCCTCGGCCGCATCGGCCCGGGTCAGGGCCTTGAGCTGCTCCGGGACCGGCGCGGCGGCCCAGGGCGTGCCCGCGAGGTCCGGGACACCGAGCAGCCGCTGGGCGGCGGCGTTGAAAACGCTGACCCTGCCGTCGGCCGAAACGCCGATCACGCCGTCGTCGACGCCCTGCAACACGGCCACCTGGTCGTGCACGAGGGTGCTGATCTCCTCGGGTTCGAGCCCGAGGGTCAGCCGCTGGAGCCGCCGCCGCAGCAGGAAGGAGGCGAGCACGCCGGCCAGCAGCGCGCCGGCGGCCGTGACGGCGATGGGGATGATGTCCCGGGCCAGGCTTTGGCTGATCGTCTCGGTGGAGTAGCCCACGCTCACCTCGCCCACCACCGCCGTCGAGTCCGGGGCGTACACCGGGACCTTGGCGCCGGCGGACGGGCCCAGCGTGCCCGTGTTCCGCGTGGTGACCTCCCGGCCCGCGAGGGCGTCCGAGGGGTCGGTACTGACCTTTTCGCCCAGCCGCTCCGCGTCGGGGTGCGCCAGCCGGATGCCGGTCTCGTCCGTAATGACCACGAACAGGGCCCCGGTGCGGGTGCGGGCACCCTCCGCGGCAGCCATCAACGGACCGGCCAACAGCTCGGCGGCCGGGGGAGCGGCGGGAAGAGCGCTGATGGACTGGACCTGAGCCCGCACGGAGGGGTCCGAGGCCACCGTCCGGGCCAGGGTCAGCGCCTGGTTCTCCGCCTCGCGGCCCAGCCGGTCATAGCTCAGCCAGGCGTGGACGGCGCTGCTCAGCAGCACCACCAGCGCCACGACGCCGAGCTGCAGCAGCAGTGTCTGGGTCGAAAAGCGCAGGGCCGGCAGAGCTGTGCGGCGCTTCATCGGGCTCCTGCCTGGGGTTGGTACGGACGTGAGCAAAATGCGCAAAATGCATCCAATAAGCAGTATGCCAATCAATTGAGCCAAAGGCCCAGTCGTGACGGGCGCCACTCTAACGTCTGTAGTGCGCATCACACCGGAGTGGTGTCATTCAACGAAGAAGGAGCCGGCCGTGCTGGTATTACTAGGATTCGCCATGATCGCGGTATTCATGGTGCTGATCATGACGAAGAAGTTGACGCCGGTGCTGGCGCTCATCATTGTTCCCACAGTCTTCGGGCTTTTCGCCGGCGCGGGCCTCGGGATCGGCCCGATGGTCATGGACTCCATGAAATCCATGACCTCCACCGCCGCGCTGCTGATGTTCGCGATCATCTACTTCGGGCTGATGATCGACGTCGGGCTCTTTGACCCCCTGGTCCGGTTCATCCTGCGCAAGCTCGGCAACGACCCCGCCAAGGTGGTCCTGGGCACGGCCATCCTCGCGGCAGCGGTCTCCCTCGACGGTGACGGCTCCACCACCTTCATCCTCACCACCGCGGCGATGCTGCCGGTCTACCTGCGGCTGAAGATGAGCCCCGTGGTCCTGACCTGCGTGGCCGGCCTGGCCAACGGCACCATGAACATCCTGCCCTGGGGCGGCCCGACCGCCCGCGCCGCCTCCGCGCTGAAGCTCGACGTCAATGATGTCTTCGTGCCCATGGTCCCGTCCCTCATCGCCGGGCTCGTCGTCGTGCTGGTCTTCTCCTGGCTGCTCGGCCTGCAGGAACGCAACCGCCTCCGCGCCGTCGCCCCCGAGATCTGGGGCGTCCCGGATACAGCCGCAGCCTTCGACGGCGACGCAGACGGCGCAGACGGCGGCAGCGCGGCCGGCGGTACCGGAATCCGCCGCGGCCGCAAGGGCCCCGGAGCCTCGCCCGCCGGGCTCTCCCCGGAAGGATCGGCCGTTGCCGTGCTGGAGCGCGCCGATTCCCTCGTTGACGACCGCGACTCCGCCATGGCCGACACCGCCCTGGACCCCAACCGCAAGACCCTCCGTCCCAAGCTGTTCTGGTTCAACCTCGGCCTCACGGTCGCGGTCATGGTGACGCTCGTCGCCAACGTCATTCCACTCCCGTTCGTCTTCATGGTCGGCTCCGCCATCGCCCTGCTGGTCAACTTCCCCAAGGTCAAGGACCAGAGCGCCCAGCTGATCGCGCACGCTCCCTCGATCGTCGCCGTCGTCAGCATGGTCATGGCCGCCTCGGTCCTCACCGGCGTCCTCAACGGCACTGGCATGGTCAAGGCCATGTCGGAATGGCTGGTCCAGATCATCCCGTCGGACATGGGTCCGCTGATGGCCGTGATCACCAGCGTCCTGAGCATCCCGATGACGTTCTTCATGAGCAACGACGCCTTCTACTTCGGCGTCCTGCCGGTCCTGAGCGAAACGGCGGCCCACTACGGCGTCAGCGCCGCCGACATGGCCCGTGCTTCCATCACCGGCCAGCCCTTCCACCTCCAGAGCCCCCTGGTGCCTGCCATCCTGCTCCTGGTCTCCCTCGCGAAGGTGGACCTGGGCGACCACCACAAGAAGGTCCTGTGGCGCACGGCCGTGATCTCCCTGGTGATGCTCGGCGTCGGAGTGCTCACCGGAGCCATCGGCATCGGCTAACCACTCCCAACAACACCAACCAACGCGGGGTCACTTACGGCCCATTCGGGACCTCCGGATGGACCGTAAGTGACCCCGCGTTGTTTGTGGTCGTCGTTCCAGGCGGCGGACAGTAACCACCGTCCAACCCACGTAGACTGGGACGGAAAATTATCCATACCTTGCAGGGGAGATCCATGGCTGCGATCAACCGCGACGACGTCGCGCATCTCGCGCAACTCGCGCACATCGAGATGAGTGCTGAAGAGCTGGACAGGATGGCCGGCGAACTCGCCGTCATCGTGGATTCAGTGAAGTCCGTCAGTGAAGCCGCCGGTGATGACGTCCCGGCCACGTCCCACCCAATTCCGCTGACCAATGTGTTCCGCGAGGACGTCGTGGGCCACACGTTTACGGCCGAGCAATCCCTCTCCGGTGCTCCCGACGCGTACGAAGGCCGTTTCAAGGTCCCGGCAATCCTGGATGAGGACTAAGACCATGACTGAGAACAACGAACTGATCCGCCTCTCCGCCGCCGCGCTCGCCGAGAAGCTGGCCGCCCGCGAGATCACCGCCGTCGAGGTCACCCAGGCCTATCTGGACCGCATCGCCGCCGTCGACGGCAAGGTCCACGCCTTCCTCCACGTCAACACCGACGAGGCGCTCGCCGTCGCCGCCGAAGTGGATGCGATCCGCGCCGCCGGCGGTGCCGCCGCCGAAGGGCTGCACGTCCTCGCGGGCGTCCCGATCGCCGTCAAGGACCTCATCGTCACGATCGGCCAGCCCACCACGGCCGGCTCGAAGATCCTCGAAGGCTGGCACAGCCCCTACGACGCCACCGTCGTCGAGCGCCTGCGCGCCGCCAAGATGCCGATCCTGGGCAAGACGAACCTCGACGAATTCGCGATGGGCTCCTCCACCGAGCACTCCGCCTACGGGCCCACGCACAACCCGTGGGACCTGGAGCGCATCCCGGGCGGTTCCGGCGGCGGCTCCGCTGCCGCCGTCGCGGCCTTCGAAGCCCCGCTGGCACTCGGCACGGACACCGGCGGTTCCATCCGCCAGCCCGGCGCCGTCACCGGCACGGTCGGCGTCAAGCCCACCTACGGCGGCGTTTCCCGCTACGGCGCCATCGCCATGGCCTCCTCGCTGGACCAGATCGGCCCGGTCTCGCGCACGGTTCTCGACTCGGCCCTGCTGCACCAGGTGATTGGCGGGCACGATCCGCGCGACTCCACCTCGCTGCCGGACCCGCTCGAGGACCTCGTGGCCGCGGCCCGGACCGGCAACGTCGAGGGCATGAAGATCGGCATCATCAAGGAGCTCCACGGCGAGGGCTACCAGGCCGGCGTCGAGAACCGCTTCAACGAATCCCTCGAGCTGCTCAAGGGCGCGGGCGCCGAGATCGTCGAGGTCTCCTGCCCCAACTTCAAGTACGCCCTGGGCGCCTACTACCTGATCATGCCGTCGGAGGCCTCCTCCAACCTGGCCAAGTTCGACGGCGTCCGCTACGGCCTGCGGGTCCTGCCCGAACAGGGACCGCTGACCATCGAGCGGGTCATGGGCGCCACCCGCGCCGCCGGCTTCGGCGACGAGGTCAAGCGCCGCATCATCCTGGGCACCTACGCCCTGAGTGCCGGCTACTACGACGCCTACTACGGCTCGGCCCAGAAGGTGCGCACCCTGATCCAGCGCGACTTCGACGCCGCCTTCGAAAAGGCCGACGTGCTGATTTCCCCGACGGCGCCGACCACGGCGTTCAAGCTCGGCGAGAAGCTCAACGACCCGCTGGCGATGTACCTCAACGACGTCGCCACCATCCCGGCGAACATGGCAGGCGTCCCCGGCCTGTCCCTGCCCGGCGGCCTGGCCGACGAGGACGGACTGCCCGTGGGCATCCAGCTCCTGGCCCCGGCCCGCCAGGATGCCCGCCTGTACCGCGTCGGCGCGGTCCTGGAATCCCTGCTCGAGGCGCAGTGGGGCGGCCCGCTGCTGGAAAAGGCCCCCTCGCTCACTGATTCTGCCGTTTCAAGCCACGGAGGCTCACACTAATGACTGACGCAACCCTCAGCTTCGAAGAGGCGATGGACAAGTACGATCCCGTCCTGGGGTTCGAGGTCCACGTGGAGCTCAACACCAAGACCAAGATGTTCTCCTCCGCGCCGAACGTCTTCGGCGATGAGCCGAACACCAACGTCAACGAGGTGGACCTCGGCATGCCCGGCGTGCTGCCGGTGGTGAACAAGACCGCGATCGAGTCCTCGATCAAGATCGGCCTGGCGCTGAACTGCAAGATCGCCGAGACCTGCCGCTTCGCCCGGAAGAACTACTTCTACCCGGACACCCCGAAGAACTTCCAGACCTCCCAGTACGACGAGCCCATCGCTTACGACGGCTACCTTGACATCGAGCTGTCCGACGGCACCGTGTTCCGCGTCGAGATTGAACGCGCGCACATGGAGGAGGACGCCGGCAAGCTGACCCACATGGGCGGCGCCACCGGCCGCATCCAGGGCGCGGACTACTCCCTGGTGGACTACAACCGTTCCGGTGTGCCGCTGGTCGAGATCGTCACCAAGCCGATCGAGGGCGCCGGCAGCCGCGCCCCCGAACTCGCCAAGGCCTACGTGGCCGCCGTCCGCGAGATCGTCAAGAACCTCGGGGTTTCGGACGCGAAGATGGAGCGCGGCAACGTCCGCTGCGACGCCAACGTCTCGCTGCGCCCGCACGGCCGCGAACGTTTCGGCATCCGTTCGGAGACCAAGAACGTCAACTCGCTGCGCGCCGTCGAACACGCGGTCCGCTACGAGATCCAGCGGCACGCCGCCGTGCTGGACTCCGGCGAGCCGGTCATCCAGGAAACCCGCCACTGGCACGAGGACACGCGGACCACGACGTCGGGCCGGGCCAAGTCCGACGCCGACGACTACCGCTACTTCCCGGAACCTGACCTGGTCCCGATCACCGCGTCCCGCGAATGGGTCGAGGAGCTCCGGGCCACCCTGCCCGAGCCGCCGGCCGCGCGCCGCAAGCGGCTGCAGGCCGACTGGGGCTACTCGGACCTGGAGTTCCGCGACGTCGTCAACGCCGGCGTCATGGACGAGATCGAGGAAACCATCGCAGCCGGCGCCACCGCCACCGTGGCCCGCAAATGGTGGATGGGCGAGATCGTCGGCCGCGCCAAGAACGCCGACGTCGATCCCGGCCAGCTGGGCGTCAACCCGGCCACCATCGTGGAACTGAACAAGATGGTTGAGGACGGCAAGATCAACAACAAGATGGCCTCCGAGGTCCTGGACGGCGTGCTCGCCGGCGAAGGCACCCCGGCGGAAATCGTCGAGAAACGCGGCCTCGCCGTGGTCTCCGACGACGGCCCGCTCCTGGAAGCGATCGACGCGGCCCTCGCCGCGCAGCCCGGCGTCGCGGACAAGATCCGCGGCGGCAAGATCCAGGCGATCGGCGCGATCGTCGGCGGCGTCATGAAGGCCACCCGCGGCCAGGCCGACGCCGGCCGCGTACGCGAGCTGATCCTCCAGCGCCTCGGCGTCGAGGGCTAGCCCCTAGCCACCCACTAAATCGGTCATGATGGTCTGCAGTGCTTCGCAGACCATCATGACCGATGTGCGTTTAAGGTTCTCCGGCCGGGCCAGGACGTCGATCCGGCGCCGGGTGCTGATGCCCTCCAGCGGCCGCAGCACAATGTCCGGGTTCAGCACAGGCCGCGCGGTGTGCCGCGGCAGCAGGCCGATCACGCCGCCGGCCGCCACGAGCGCCGCCACGGTCGAGTAGTCGTTGATGCGGTGCACGATGTTCAGCTCACGGCTGGAGACCGCCGCGACGGCGGAAAGCACGTCGGCGGGGGAGTAGCCGGCGCGGCTCGTCACCCACGGTTCGCCCACGACGTCGTCCGCCGTCACCGCCCGCTGGCCGGCCAGCCGGTGCCCGGCCGGCAGCGCCACGTCCAGCGGCTCATGCGCGAGCGGGATCACCGCGACGCGTTCCTCGGGCCAACGCGGGCTGTGGTCCATCCGGTGCGCCAGGACCAGGTCGTAGCGCGCCGTCAGGGCCGGGAAATCCTGTTGCGCGACGTCCTCGTCGGAGAGCAGGATCCGCGGCTGGCCCGGGCCGTCCAGCAGCCGGGCCAGCGGCGCGAACAATGCCTGCCCGGCGCTGTGGAAACCGCTGAGCGTCACCGGCGCCACCGGCGAGCCGTGGTAGGCGCCGATCGCCATCTTCGCATCCGCCATCGCGCTGACCACCGCGGCCCCGGCGTCCGCCAGCACCTGCCCGGCCTCCGTGAGCACCAGGTTCCGGCCCTCCTTGCGGGTCAGCGGCACCTCCACGGTCTTCTGCAGCGCGGCCAGCTGCTGGGACACGGCCGACGGCGTCACCAGGAGGGTTTCGGCGACGGCCTTGACGCTGCCCAGAGCTCCGAGTTCGCGCAACATCTCCAGCTGGTGGATTTCCATGCCAGCCATTCTATGCAACAGCAATTGCTAATTCGTCGATTGAGAAAAATTCGGTTGTGCTAATGCTTTCTGGTGGGTCTAATGGGGTGAGTTGACCCACACGCCCGCCTCGCATGCGGAACAGAACACGCGGAACAGAACGCGCGGAGCAGGACCCCAAAAGCACAGTTAGGAAGGCCCATGAAGGCTCTCTACAAAGCCGGCGCCCACGCAGGATTCGAGCTCGTCGACCGTCCCGAGCCGAAGACCGGCCCCGGCGACGTCAAGATCCGCGTCATGACCACCGGCATCTGCGGCACGGACCTGCACATCCAGGCCTGGGACGCCTGGGCGCAGGGCATCATCAACGCCCCCCTGATCGCCGGCCACGAGTTCTACGGCGAGGTCGTGGAGACCGGCGAGGACGTCCTGGACGTCAAGGTGGGGGACCGGGTCTCCGGCGAAGGCCACATTGTCTGCGGAATCTGCCGCAACTGCCGCGCCGGCCGCCGGCAGATGTGCATCAACACCGTCAGCGTCGGCGTCCAGCGCGACGGCGCCTTCGCCGAGTACGTGGTGATGCCCGAGACCAACGTCTGGGTCCACCAGGACCCCTCGGTCACCCCGGAACTCGGCGCCATCTTCGACCCCTTCGGCAACGCCGTCCACACCGCCCTGAGCTTCCCGCTGGTCGGCGAGGACGTGCTGATCACCGGCGCCGGACCCATCGGCCTGATGGCGATCGCCGTCGCCCGGCACGCGGGCGCCCGCAAGATCGCGATCACCGACGTCTCCGCGCCCCGGCTGGAACTGGCCCGCAGGCTCGGCGTCGACCTCGCGATCGATGTCTCGAAAATGCGGGTCAAGGACGCCCAGCGCGAACTCGGCATGCGCGAAGGCTTCGACATCGGCATGGAAATGTCGGGACACCCCACCGCGCTGCCTGAGATGATCGACAACATGAACCACGGCGGCCGGATCGCGATGCTGGGACTGCCCAGCCAGTCCATCGACATCAACTGGGGCAAGGTGGTCACGCACATGCTGACCATGAAGGGCATCTACGGCCGCGAAATGTTCGAGACCTGGTACGCGATGAGCGCCATGCTCTCCTCCAACCCTGCCCTGCACGCAAACATCTCGGCCGTGGTCACGGACACGCTGCCGGCCACCGACTGGGAAAAGGGTTTCGAGGTGGCCCGCGCCGGCGTCGGCGGCAAGGTGGTCCTCGACTGGACCGTTTTCTAGGCCCCTTTCCTGACCGCACGCTTCCGGGCCCCTGCCGGACACCGCCTTCCACGCACAGCATTCCGCCCCCGCATCCAACCAGCCGAGGAGCCAACCCATGTATTCAGCCATCAAGGACCAGCTGCAGCACGAACTCGATGAGATCCGCAGCGCCGGTCTGTTCAAGACCGAGCGGCACATCGACTCGCCGCAGGCCAACCGCATCAAGGCCGGGCAGATCGGTGAGACCGGCGCCGACGTGCTGAACTTCTGCGCCAACAACTACCTGGGCCTCGCCGACCACCCGGACATCATCGCCGCGGCGAAGACCGCCATGGACGAGCGCGGCTTCGGCATGGCCAGCGTGCGCTTCATCTGCGGCACCCAGGACCTGCACCTGGCACTGGAAAAACGTGTCTCGGCGTTCCTCGGCACCGAGGACACCATCCTGTTCTCCAGCTGCTTCGACGCCAACGGCGGCGTGTTCGAGTCCCTCTTCGGCCCGGACGACGCCGTCATCTCGGACGCCCTGAACCACGCGTCCATCATTGACGGCATCCGGCTCTGCAAGGCCCAGCGCTTCCGCTACGCCAACCAGGACATGGCGGACCTCGAATCGAAGCTGATCGAGGCCACCACGCAGGAGAACCCGGCCCGCCGCAAGATCATCGTCACGGACGGCGTCTTCTCGATGGACGGCTTCCTGGCCCCGCTCGAAGCGATCTGCGACCTCGCCGACAAGTACGACGCCCTGGTCATGGTGGACGATTCACACGCGGTGGGCTTCATGGGAGCCACCGGTGCCGGCACGCCGGAACACGCCGGCGTCTCGGACCGCGTGGACATCTACACCGGCACGTTCGGCAAGGCCCTCGGCGGCGCCTCCGGCGGCTATGTCTCGGGCCGCGGTGAGGTGGTGGCGATGCTCCGCCAGAAGGCCCGCCCCTACCTGTTCTCCAACTCGCTGGCCCCGGCGATCGTCGCGGCCACGCTCAAGGCCCTGGACCTCGTGGAAAACTCCGGCGAACTGCGCGGCAAGCTCTTCGCCAACGCGGAGCTCTTCCGGAACCGCATGAGCGAGGAAGGCTTCGACCTGCTCCCCGGCGAGCACGCCATTGTCCCGGTTATGTTCGGCGACGCCGTCATGGCCGCCAAGGTGGCCGATGCCATGCTCCACAACGGCGTCTTCGTCACGGCGTTCAGCTACCCGGTGGTGCCCAAGGGCGCCGCCCGGATCCGCGTCCAGCTTTCGGCCGCACACAGCGCCGACGACGTCGAGGCCTGCGTCCAGGCGTTCGTGCGCAGCCGCGCGGCGGTGGCAGCAGCCTAGTCCGCCTGATCGCCGGGCCGGGCCCCCGCTTTCAGCACGGGGTCCGGCCCCACCCTGCCCGGCCTTGCCCCGGCCTTGCTCGTTCATCCCGGCTTCCTCCGCTTGCTTGCTGCGGGACATGCCCAGCCGGGCGGACCCGGGAAGGGCATGTCCCGGGCCGGCAGGCGGCAACGAGGGACATGCCCAGCTCCGGCAGCGAGGACTGGACATAATGCCACCATGTCCAACGGCCACGACCAACGAGGGGCATGTCCCGGGCCGGCCCGCCGCAACGCGGGACATGCCCAGCTCTGGCAGCGAGGACTGGACATAATGCCACCATGTCCAACGGCCACGACCAACGAAGGGCATGTCCCGGGCCGGCCCGCCGCAACGAGGGACATGTCCAGTCGTGCGGACCATGGCAGGGCATGTCCCGGGGCTGCGTGCACAATTTGTCCAAGCAGCCGGGGTTCCAAGAAGGTTGCCGCCAAACTCGGAATCGTGGAGACGGCATGTGCCGAGAACGCCGTGAGCCACTGGATTTCAACGCCCTGGGACCCAACAACGCCGCAGGTGATGACCGTGGGACCCGATTGACGTTGCTCGCCCGGGCGCAGGTTGCGGTAAACGCCAGATACCGGGACGTGATCACCTGACCCGACGATCTGCAAGGATGGGATCATGTCAGCTCATTACGATGTCGTAATTGTCGGCGGCGGGATCGCCGGCCTGTCCCTTGCTTCCGCCTTGGCCGGGCACTGCAGCGTGGCCCTGATCGAAGCCGAGCAGACCCTGGCGTACCACACCTCGGCCCGCTCAGCCCGGCAACTGATTCCCAGCTACGGCCCGCCTGTGGTCCAGGAGCTCACCGTCCGGACGCTCGACCTCATCGCGGCCCAGGACGCCGAACGTCCGGAACCGGTGCTCACCCCGCGCAGCTTCATGCTGATCGGGGACGACGCCACCGTCCGGGCGGAGGCAAGCGGACACATGCAGCGGATCACCCACGCCGAGGCACTGGATCTGTGCCCGGCCCTGGTCCCGGATTCGTTCAGCGCCGCCGGGCTGGACACCGGGTCCTTCGCCTGCAACGCTCCCGTGCTGCTCGAGGACCACCGGCGGCTCGCCGTGGCCGGCGGCGTGGACATCATTACCGGCGCCAGGGTCCATTCCGCCCAGCGGCTGGGCACCGGCTGGGAACTGGGCGCCGGGCAGGAAGGCTTCCAGTCCGCCGTCGTGGTCAATGCCGCCGGTGCCTGGGCCGACGAGCTCGCCGTCCTCAGCGGCGTCGAGAAGCTCGGCCTGCAGCCGTACCGGCGCACCGCGGCGATCGTCGACGTCGAGAATCCCCTCCCGGAAGCCAGCCCGATGGTGGCGGCGGCCGATGACAGCTTCTACTTCCGGCCGGACAACGGCCAGGTCCTGATCTCGCCCGCCGAACACGTGCCGAGCGGACCCGAGGACGCCCGGCCCTATCCCGGCGACATCGAACGGGTCATCGCCCGGCTCAACGAGATCACGACGCTCGGGATCCGGAACGTCCGCACGGCCTGGACGGGGCTGCGGACGGAGGCGGCCGACGGCGTCCCGGTGGTGGGGTTCGACGCCGAGGCCACCGGATTCTTCTGGCTCGCCGGCCAGGGCGGGTACGGATTCCAGACCTCATCCGGCGTCGCGGAACTGGCCGCCGGGCTGATCCTCGCCGGCCAGGGCTCCGCCCCGGCTCTGACCCCGGCCGTGTCCCTGGCCGTGTCCCCGTCCACCGAGGCCAGTCCGGCATCCCGGACAGCGGAGGCGCTGGCCGCGACCCGCTGGTCCATCCGGCGCTGAAGAATGGATCCATGAGTACCCTCATCACCAATATCGCCGAACTGATGACCCAGGACGCGGAACACCGCGTCCTCCGCGACGCGGCGGTGGTAATCGAGGGGGAGCGGATTTCCTGGCTCGGGCCCGCGGCCGACGCCCCGGCCGCGGACGAACGGGTGGATGCCGGTGGCCGGGCGCTCCTCCCGGGCTGGGTCGACTCGCACACGCACCTGATCTTCGCGGGGGACCGCACTGCCGAGTTCGAGGCCCGGATGGCGGGAGAAAGCTACAGCGCCGGCGGGATCGCCGTCACCACCGGCGCCACCCGGAGCACGAGCGACTTCGACCTGACCCGGCTGGCGATGGGCCGCGTCGCGGAGGCCGTGTCGCAGGGCACCACCTACCTGGAGACCAAAACCGGCTACGGCCTGGACCTCGAGAACGAGGCCCGCAGCGCCCGCATCGCCTCCACCGTGGCGGACGAGGTGACTTACCTGGGGGCGCACCTTGTGCCCGCCGGGATGGACGCGGAGGAATATACGGAGCTGGTTTGCGGGCCGATGCTCACCGCAGTTCGGCCCTACGTCCGCTGGGCCGACGTCTTTTGCGAGCAGGGCGCGTTCAACGAGGACCAGTCCCGCCGGGTGCTCCTGGCCTGCAAGGCCGCCGGGCTGGGGCTGCGCGTCCACGGCAACCAGCTCGGCGAGGGCCCCGGCGTCCGGCTGGCGGTGGAAGTCGGCGCCGCGAGCGTGGACCACGTGAACTACCTTTCGGCCGCGGATGTCGATGCCCTTGCCGGCAGCTGGTCCGGCTGGGACGCCGCCGGCGGCAGCGGCACGCCTGGATCCGGGCAGCGCGGCACGGTCGCCACGTGCCTGCCGGCCTGCGATCTCTCCACCCGGCAGCCGCTGGCCCCCGGTCGTGAACTGCTCGACGCCGGTGTGCAGCTGGCGCTGGCGTCCAATTGCAACCCCGGCACGTCCTACACGAGCTCCATGGCGTTCTGCGTCACCACCGCCGTGCTGCAGATGCGGCTCAGCGTCCATGAGGCGGTGCGTGCCGCGACCTACGGCGGCGCGCTGGCCCTGAGCCGGGAGTCCGGAAGCGACGCCGACGGCGCACGCGCGGTGGGCTCGATCGCCGTCGGACACCGCGCGGACCTGCACCTGCTCAACGCGCCTTCCGCCACGCACCTGGCCTACCGGCCCGGCATCCCCCTGACGCACGCGGTGTGGCGCGCCGGTGTAGCGCAGCCGGTCCGTTAGCCAGCCGGTCCGTTAGCGAGCCGGTCCGCTGACCCGGCTGGCTCCGGCCCCGGACGGGCCGCCCTAGAACATCATGGGCGGTGCGTCGAGGACGGTCTCGTCCACGCGCCTCTTCTCCCACTGCGTGAAGGGCTTGTCGAGCTCGTACTTGCCGTGCGAGGTGCGCAGCAGGGTGCGGACCTGGGCGTTCTCGGGGTTATTCAGGGACTCGAAATATTCCACCGACCAGTGGAACCAGCGCATGCAGAACAGCCGCATGGTCAATCCGTGCGTCACAAACAGCGCGTTCGGGGCATAGCCGGGCCGGGACCAGTGCCGGTGCAGGGTTTCCATGAAGGAAGAAATCCTGTCATACACATCGGAACCGGACTCGCCCTCGCGGAAGCGGTAGAAGAAGTGCCCGTAGGCGTTGCGGAGCTCCTTCTGGTCCTCGATGTCGCCGGCGATCTGAAAGTTGGCCCAGTCCTGTTCGCGCAGGCGCGGTTCCTCGATCACCCGCTCCACGAGCGGACCGAGATTCAGCGCCTCGAGGGTCTGGTAGGCGCGCAGGTAAGGGGAGACGTAGACGCACACCGGGCGGCCGTCCAGCTGGCGCCGGACCTCCTCCCCGGCCGCGGTGGCCTGCTCCAGGCCCAGCGCGGTCAACGGGATCCGGTAGTCCGGAACACGGTTGTAGATCGAGGTGTCGGCATTGGCGGCAGACTGGCCGTGCCGGATCAAGATGATTTTCCGGGGCGCACTCATAATCCCCAAGCATAGGGCTCCCAAAAAGCCGGGGGTGCCGGCGCGGCCGGCACCACGCGGGCACCAGCAAACTATCGGCAAGTGCAGGCAAGATAGAACCATGTTGGTTCCCTCCCGCCGTCGGCTGCGGTTCGAAGTGTTGATTGTCCTGGGGTTGTCACTCGGGCAGTCCGCGATCTACTCCCTGGTGCAGTTGCTGGACAAGATGACCACGGCGCCGCTGGCCCAGGGGACATCCACCCTGAACCGCTCACAGAGCGCACGCGAATACTTCGACCTCACCTACCAGTTGCTGGACATCATCTTCGCCCTGGTCCCGGTGGCCCTCGTGATCTATTTCCTCACCGAACACTGGCCGGCCGGTGAACGCGGAACCTCGGCGTTCCGAAGGATCGGCTTCGACTTCGCCCGGCCCGGCAAGGACCTCCTGCAGGGTCTCGGACTCGCCGCGCTCATCGGCATTCCGTCCCTGGGGCTCTACGCCGCCGGCCGGGCGATGGGGATCACGACGGCGATCATCCCCAGCGCCCTGGACGCGTACTGGTGGACCGTGCCGGTGCTGGTCCTGTCCGCGATCCGGCACGCGGTGGTCGAGGAAGTGATTGTGGTGGCGTACCTGCTGGACCGGCTCGGGAAACTGGGCTGGAGCGTGCCGGCGGCCATCGCCGCCAGTGCCCTGCTCCGCGGCAGCTATCACCTGTACCAGGGGTTCGGGCCGTTCATCGGCAACGCGGTGATGGGCGTCGTCTTCGCGCTGTTCTACATCCGGACCAAACGGGTGATGCCGCTGGTGATCGCCCACGCCATCCTGGACACCGTGGCGTTCGTGGGGTTCAGCCTGTTCGGCAAGGCAGTGGGCCTGGGCTGAGTTCCCCGCAAAGCAAGGCGGGGTCCCTTCGGGCCCATCCGGAGCCCCCGGACGGGCGCGAAGGGACCCCGCGTTGCTATTAGGAGCAGGCCTTAAATGATCTCGGCCGCCGTCTCCTAGGTGACATCGTTGGCACCTAAGAGATGGCGGCCGAAGCGTGGGGCAGGTGGAGCGTTAGATCGTGACCGCTCCGGAGGCGGTCTCGAAGGTGACAGAGAGGATGCCGGGAGTACCGTGCGGCGCGATCCAGTTCACGGCGACGTCTTCCAGCGGCTTTTCAACCGGTTCGCCCAGCCACTCCGTGACGCGCTCGGCCGAACCGGCAATGGTCAGTGCGGACATCTTGACATCGCTCGCGTAGGCGTTGGACGGGTGCAACTCCGGGTCGCCCTCCCACTTGAGCATGTATGGCACCTGGGGGTCGGCGATGAGCCCCAGGATGCCGATCTGCTTCCAGACCAATTCGCGGCCGTCGGGAAACTTCCGGTTGCCGTTGACGGCGGCGCGGCCGAGCCGCTCCTCGAACGGGGCCAGGTCGTCAACCTCGACGCACCAGCCCATCCAGCCGCCGCCGGCCTCGGAGCGTGCCCGGACGGCCTGGCCGAACGGGGCCTTGTCGGAGGCCGGGTGGTTCAGGACCTCCACGACTTCCAGGTACTTGTGTCCCGCGAGCGGGATAATCATGTTGCGTGTCCCGAAACGGGGGTGCACTCCACCCTTCACGGCTTCAACGCCGAGGGCAGACGCAATACGTTCAGTGGTGGCTGCCAAGCCATCGTGTTCACAGGCGTAAGAGACGTGATCCATGCGCATGCCATCATCTTGGCACTTTGTGATGGACCTCTCAGCTTAGGCTCCCCTAACCGTCATGGGACGTCCTGGGGCGCGGAACGCGGCGCCCCGGATGCTCCGTCACGGCGGCCGTCTTCATCTTCGTCACAAAGCTATCCAGGGCTCCGCCGCCATTCCTACACTGAAGTCAGGTCATGAGTGCCAGCGCACAGCCCCGGCTTGCTGGCCGGCAACCCTCGTATCGCGGTGGGGTGCCCCGGGTGAAGACCTGGCCGTCCGGCGCCCGCCGGAGGGCAAGCGCGGCGCCTGTTCCGGTTCGGGCCGAAAGCCCCGGCCGGTGCTGTGCCCAGTGACTCGAGGAGCACCAATGTCCAACGCCTGGTCCTTTGAAACCCGCCAGATCCACGCCGGCCAGGAGCCGGACAGCGCCACCGGCGCGCGTTCCCTGCCTATCTACCAGACGACGTCGTTCGTGTTCCCCAGCGCCGAAAGCGCCGCGAACCGCTTTGCGCTCGCCGAGCTCGCGCCCATCTACACCCGGATCGGCAACCCGACACAGGATGCCGTCGAACAGCGCGTCGCCAGCCTGGAAGGCGGTCTCGCGGCGCTGCTGCTCAGCTCCGGCCAGGCCGCCGAGACGTTCGCCATCCTCAATATCGCCGAGGCCGGGGACCATGTGGTGGCCAGCCCCAGCCTCTATGGCGGAACCTACAACCTGCTCGCGCACACGCTGAAGAAGTTCGGCATCTCCGTGACCTTCGTGGCGGACCCGGACAACCTGGACCAGTGGCGGGACGCCGTCCAGCCCAACACCAAGCTGTTCTTCGGCGAAGTGGTCTCCAACCCCCGCCAGGACGTCCTGGACATCGAGGGCGTCTCCCGGGTGGCGCACGAGGCCGGCGTGCCGCTGGTTGTCGACAACACGCTCTCCACCCCCTACCTGATCCGGCCGATCGAGTGGGGCGCGGACATCGTGGTCCATTCCGCCACCAAGTACCTCGGCGGGCACGGCGCCGCGATCGCCGGCGTGATCGTGGACTCCGGCAACTTCGACTTCGGGAAGGACCCGGAGCGGTTCCCCGGCTTCAACACCCCCGACCCCACCTACAACGGCCTGGTCTACGCCCGCGACCTCGGAGCGGGCGGCGCGCTGGGCGCGAATCTCTCCTACATCCTCAAGGCCCGGGTCCAGCTCCTGCGCGACCTCGGCTCCGCGGTGTCCCCGTTCAACGCGTTCCTCATCGCCCAGGGCATCGAAACGCTGAGCCTGCGCGTCGAGCGCCACGTGGCCAACGCCACGAAGGTGGCGCAATGGCTGGAGGGGCGGGACGACGTCGAATCGGTCGCCTACGCCGGGCTGCCGTCCAGCCCCTGGTACGAGCGCGGCCGCAAGTACGGGCCCAAGGGGACCGGCGCCGTCGTGGCGTTCAACATTGCCGGGGGAGCGGAGGCCGGCAAGCGGTTCGTCGATGCCCTCGAACTGCACTCGCACGTCGCGAACATCGGCGATGTCCGGTCGCTGGTGATCCATCCGGCGTCGACCACCCACAGCCAGCTCTCGCCCGAACAGCAGGTGATCGCCGGGGTGAACCCCGGGCTGGTGCGGCTTTCGGTGGGACTGGAGCACATTGACGACATCCTGGCGGACCTCGACGCCGGATTCCGCGCGGCCAAGTCCGCCTAGGCCGAAGCCCACGCCGAATTTCCCCACCTTTACGGGCATGACACCGGGAATCGCCGGCACTCCGGGGCGACCCGCCAGTCACGGCTGTCAAAGGTGGGGAGTCTGCGGTGCTGACGGGTCCGGCTGTCACATGGACGTCATAATCTTCGTCATTTCCGCACCCCGTTTCGTAGACTCGTACCAGGTCATGAGTGCCAGCGACAGCCCCGGCTTGCTGGCCGGCAACCCTCCTTTTGCGGCGGGGTGCCCCGGGTGAAGACCTGGCCTGCCGGTCAGCTGACGGCGGGCAAGCGCGAAGATAGGTCCTCACATGACGATTGCCGTCACCCGCACGGGTGTTCCCGAAACCAAACCATCCCGGACCCCTGACGGGACCGTCCAGTTCGTCAGGATCGGTGATCTGCAGCTCGAATCCGGGACTCAGTTGCCGGATGTGGTGCTCGCCTACGAGACGTGGGGGACCCTGAACGCGGACGCCTCCAACGCCGTGCTCATTGAACACGCCCTGACCGGCGACACACACGTGACCCGCGGCGAGAGCGGGGAGCCCGGCTGGTGGGAACAGCTCGCCGGACCCGGGGCTCCCGTGGACACGGACAAGTATTTCGTCGTTTCGATCAACATCCTGGGCGGCTGCTACGGATCCACCGGGCCTTCCACCCCGGCCCCCGACGGGCGCCCTTGGGGATCGCGGTTCCCGCTGGTCACCCTGCGGGACACCGCCGCCGCCGAGGCGCGGCTGGCCGATGCCCTGGGCATCGGCAGCTGGTACGCGGTGCTGGGCGGCTCGCTCGGCGGCGCGCGCGCCCTTGAATGGGCCGTCACGTTTCCCGGCCGGGTCCGGCGCTGCGCCGTGATTTCCGTCGGCGCCAGCAGCACCGCCGAACAGATTGCCTTCGCGCAGGCCCAGACGCTGGCCATCCGCCAGGACCCCCACTTCAAGGGCGGGGACTACTACGGCGGCCCGGAACCCGAAGCAGGGCTCGCCCTCGCCCGGCGCATCGCGCACATCACCTACCGCTCAGCGGCCGAACTGGACGGCCGGTTTGGCCGCAACGCCCAGGAGTCCGAGACGCCCCTGGAAGCCGGATCGCTGGCCGGACGCGGGCGCTACCAGGTGGAAAGCTACCTGGACCACCAGGGCAGCAAACTGGCCCGGCGTTTCGACGCGAACAGCTACATCGCGATCACCGAAGCCCTCATGAGCCACGATGTGTGCCGGGGGCGCGGAAGCCTCGGGGAGGCACTGGCTCCGGCCACCGCCGAGTTCCTGGTGGCGGCCGTGGACTCGGACCGCCTGTATTTCCCGGCCCAGTCCCGTCAACTGGCAGAGGCCCTGCCGGGCGGCCCGGAACTGCACATCATTGAAGCGCCGATCGGCCACGACGGCTTCCTGACCGAAATCGGCCAGCTCAGCGGGCAGCTCCGGGGGACCTTCTTCGGCCACTAGGCCGGCCCGCTTGTGCATTTTTGCAGATGCGCTCTGCACTAATGGCCGTTGAGGCTCAGGGCGGGAGCGTCCATACTCATGGGGAATGACGCCATGTGCCCTACATCACGGGCGTCCTCAGTCCAATGGTCCGCAGGGTGTCGAAGGCGACACCGAAGGAGTTCACATGAGCACGGAAAACGCCGCGACAACGCGCGCAGACGAGCCGGACGTCAAAACGTCCGGACTGAAGAAGGTAGTAACGGCCTCCATGGCCGGCACGGTGGTGGAGTGGTATGAATTCTTCCTCTACGCCTCCGCCGCCACGCTGGTCTTCGGCAAGACGTTCTTCCCCAATTCGGGCACGGAACTCGACGGCATTATCGCCGCGTTCCTGACCTACGCCGTCGGATTCGTCGCCCGCCCGATCGGCGGCATCGTCTTCGGCCACTTCGGCGACAAGTTCGGCCGCAAGCAGCTGCTCCAGGTCAGCATCCTCCTGGTGGGCGTTTCCACCTTCCTGATGGGCTGCCTGCCCACCTTCGCGCAGATCGGCTACTGGGCCCCGGCGCTGCTGGTCTTCCTGCGCTTCGCCCAGGGCTTCGCCGTCGGCGGCGAATGGGGCGGCGCCGTCCTCCTCGTCGCCGAGCACAGCCCCAGCAAGTCCCGCGGGTTCTGGGCCAGCTGGCCCCAGTCGGCCGTTCCGCTCGGCAACCTGCTCGCCACCGCCGTGCTGTTCACGCTGTCCTCCGTGCTGTCATCCGCCGACTTCCTCAGCTGGGGCTGGCGCGTCGCCTTCTGGCTCTCCGCCGTGATCGTGCTGGTCGGCTACTACATCCGCACCAAGGTCCAGGACGCCCCCATCTTCCTGGAGGCCCAAAAGGAAGTCGAGGTTGAGAACAAGGGCTACGGCGTGGCCGAAGTATTCCGCCGCTACCCGCGCGGCGTCTTCACCGCGATGGGCCTGCGCTTCGCCGAGAACATCCTCTACTACCTCGTGGTCACGTTCTCGATCACGTACCTGAAGGTCGTCGTCCAGACGGACACCTCGCGGATCCTGCTGCTGCTGCTCGTGGCGCACTTCGTCCACTTCGCCGTGATTCCGATGGTCGGCAGGCTCTCGGACAACGTCGGCCGCAAGCCCGTCTACATGGCCGGCGCCATCCTCGGCGGCACGTGGGGCTTCTTCGCCTTCCCGATGATGGATACCAAGAACGACTTCATCATCCTCGCCGCGATCACCATCGGCCTGCTGTTCCACTCCCTGATGTACGCCGGCCAGCCGGCGCTCATGGCCGAAATGTTCCCGACCCGGATGCGCTACTCCGGTGTCTCGCTGGGCTACCAGGTCACCTCGATTGTGGCCGGTTCGCTGGCTCCGATCATCGCCGTCGCGCTCCTGAGCCAGTACAAGTCCTCGGTCCCGGTCGCCATCTACCTCCTCGGCGCCTGTGTGGTCACTTTGGTTGCGGTGTTCTTCCTGAAGGAAACCCGCGGCATTTCGCTCCGCGACGTCGACGCCGCCGACGCCCGTGGCACCGCCGACCTCCTCGCCGCCAGCAAGCGGTAATCCTCACCGGCCTCACCAAACCCGGTGGGGGCAGACTGCCCGGATCCGCGCACCGCGCGGACCCGGGCAGTCTGCGTTAACGCGGCAGGTTAACGCGGCAGGCTAACGCCGCAGGCACCAGTCCGGCTGCGCTGGGCGCCTCAGGCGGACAGCACATCCTGCCGCTCCCGGATTTCGCCGCGAATCGCCTCCAGCACGGCACGGACCGGGGCCGAACGCAGCGCCTCGGGCCGGGCCACAGCCCAGATGGGCAGCTGGCGCTGGAAGTCGTCCGGCAGGACGGGCAGAAATTCCGGCCGGCCCGCCACGAGGAAATTGGGGAGCAGGCCTATCCCGGCGCCCCGCCGGACGGCCTCCAGCTGGGCGAAGACGCTTGTGGCCTGGAAGCTGGACCGCGGCACCGGCAGCTGCGTTGAACGGTGGCCCAGCTCGGCGACCTGGAGCGCCGATTCCACGTAGGAGACAAAGCCGTGTTGCCGGACGTCGTCGAGCGTTGCCGGAAGCCCGTGCTCCTGCGCATAACCGGGACTGGCGTAAAGCCTGAGGAAATAGTTGCTCAGGAAGATCGCGCGGGCGGTGGTGGTGTCCATGTTGCCCACCACCACTTCCAGGTCCACGCCGGAGCGGTTTTGGCTTACCTTGCGGGTGGCGCTGAGCAGTTCGACGTTGAGCAGCGGATTCGCCCGCTGCAGCCGCGCGAGGGCCGGGGCCAGGAATTCGGCGCCGAAGCCGTCCGGGGTGCTGATCCGGACCAGGCCGGAGACCACGTCGCCGGAGCGGGCAATGCTGTTCGAGAGGGCACCGAGAGTGCCCTCGATGGCTTCCGCCGCCGCGACCGCCTGGCTGCCGAGTTCGGTCAGCTCCCAGCCGTGCGGGCTGCGTTCGAGCGTCCGGCCGCCGAGCTGTTTGTCGAGGGCCAGGACGCGGCGGGAAATGGTGGTGTGGGTGGTGCCGAGCGTCTCGGCCACGGCGTTGAACCGGCCCAGGCGTGCCACGGTCAGCAGGATCAGCAGGTCGTCGGGGCTCGGTAGCCGGCGCAAGTCCACTATTGTCCCCCTCTGCAGCGAGTGTGGCGGAGCCAGAGCCATGATTGTGCATCTGTGCACATGGCATCTGTGATTTTTTACCTTGATTGCACTCTAACAGGGTGTGATGGTGGACACCGGGGCGCCGGAGTTTCGGCTTTCACGCCGGAGCGCGTCGAGGCGCCCGGCAGCACATCAAGCAAAGGAGCTTAAGCCATGGCAGTCATCGCCTGGATCGGACTCGGAAACATGGGCGGATCCATGTCCGTCAACCTCTCAAACGCCGGACACGAAGTCCGTGGCTTCGACCTCAACAGCGCAGCCGTTGCCGCCGCCGAGGCCGGCGGAGTCAAGGCCGCCGGCAGCATCGCCGAGGCCGTCGCCGGCGCCGACGTCGTCTTCACCATGCTCCCCAAAGGTGAGCACGCCCGCGCCGTGTACCTCGGCCAGGACGGCGTCCTTGCCCACGCGGACACCCGGACCCTCCTGGTGGATTCCTCCACCATTGACATCGCCTCCGCGCAGGCCCTGCACGACGCCGCCGCTGCCGCCGGCTTCCGCTTCGTCGACGCACCCGTCTCCGGCGGCATGAGCGGCGCGAAGGCCGCCACGCTGACGTTCATGATCGGCGGCGAGGCCGGCGCCGTCGCCGACGCCACCGAATACATCCGCCCCATGGCCGCGAACATCATCCCCACCGGCGGCGCCACCACCGGCCAGGCCGCGAAGATCTGCAACAACCTCATGCTCTTCATCAACCTCGCCTCCACCGCCGAGGGCGCGGTCCTGGCCGAGCGGCTCGGCCTGGACAAGCAGGTCTTCTGGGACATTGCGTCGGTCTCCTCCGGCGACAGCTGGGCGCTGCGCACCTGGTACCCCGTGGCCGGCGTCGTGCCGACCGCCGCGTCAAACAACGACTTCGCCCCGACATTCACCACCGAACTGGCCAACAAGGACATCGGCCTGGCCATCAGCGCCGCGCGGGACACCGGCACCCCGCTGGAACTCGGCGAGCACGTCCAGCAGCTCTTCCAGCGCCTCATCGACTCCGGCCAGTCCGGCCAGGACTGCTCGATGATCGTCAAGCTCGTCGACGGCACCCTCGAGTCCGCCAACTAGCCCCCCACGGCCCTGCCCTTCACGAAAGAGACCCACCCATGGAACGCATCCCGCACTTCATCAACGGCGCCCTGATCTCCGACGCCGAGCGCTTCGGCCCCGTGTTCAACCCGGCCACCGGCGAGCAGGAGAAAGAGGTCGCCCTGGCCTCCGCCGCCCGCGTCGAGGAGGCCATCGAGGCCGCCCGCGCCGCCCTGCCCGGCTGGCGCGCCACGAGCCTGGCCAGGCGCACCGCCATCTTCTTCAAGGTCCGTGAACTGCTCATGCAGCGCCGGCCCGAACTCGCGGCCCTGCTCACCAGCGAGCACGGCAAGGTCCTCTCGGATGCGGAAGGTGAAATCACCCGCGGCCTGGAGAACATCGAATTCGCCACCGGGCTCTCCCACATGCTCAAAGGCGAACGCTCCGAGCAGGTCTCCGGCGGCGTCGATGTCCACTCGGTCCGCCAGCCGGTCGGCGTCGTCGCCTGCATCACGCCGTTCAACTTCCCCGCCATGGTGCCGCTGTGGATGATCGGCAGCGCCCTGGCCTGCGGAAACACCGTGCTGCTCAAGCCGAGCGAGAAGGACCCGTCCTCCGCCATCTTCATTGCCCAGGTCTTCGCTGAGGCCGGGCTGCCGGCAGGGGTGCTCAACGTCGTCCACGGCGACAAGGAAGCCGTGGACGTCCTGCTGGAACACCCGGCGGTCAAGGCCATCAGCTTTGTCGGCTCGACGCCGATCGCGCAGTCCATCTACAAGCGCGCCGCTGATCACGGCAAGCGCGTCCAGGCCCTGGGCGGGGCGAAGAACCACATGGTGGTCCTGCCGGACGCGGACCTCAACATGGCCGCGGACGCCGCCGTCTCGGCCGCCTACGGCTCCGCCGGGGAGCGCTGCATGGCAGTCAGCGTCCTCGTCGCGGTCGGCAGCATCGCCGACGACCTCGTGGAGGCGATCAGCACCCGCATGGCTGCCCTCACGATCGGCCCGGGCACAGACCCGGCCTCCCAGATGGGTCCGCTCATCACGGCCGAGCACCGCGACAAGGTGGCCTCCTACGTTGCCGGCGCGGCCAACGAGGGCGCCACCGTGGTGGTGGACGGCCGCGAACACGAATTCGACTCCAACGGCTTCTTCATCGGCGTCAGCCTGATCGACCACGTCAAGCCCGGAATGAAGGTCTACGACGACGAGATCTTCGGGCCCGTCCTCTCCGTGGTCCGCGTCGAGACCTACGCCGACGCCGTGAAGCTGGTCAACGACAACGAGTTCGGCAACGGCGTGGCCATCTTCACCCGCGACGGCGGCGCCGCCCGCCAGTTCGAGTTCGACGTCGAGGCCGGCATGGTGGGCGTCAACGTGCCCATCCCGGTGCCGGTGGGCACCTTCTCCTTCGGCGGCTGGAAGAATTCGCTGTTCGGCGACACCCACATGTACGGCCCGGAAAGCATCCGCTTCTACACCCGCGGCAAGGTGGTCACCACCCGCTGGCCGGACCCGTCCACCTCGGTGATCGACCTCGGCTTCCCCCAGGTCGACTGACGCCGCAACCCCCAACAAAGGCAACGCGGGGTCACTTATCGCCCATCCGGCACCGGATCATGGGCCGCAAGTGACCCCGCGTTGTTTGCTGCCTCGGGATTAGAGTAAGCACGCAGGGACAGCCAGGATCCGGGAGGCACCATGACCACGCTCGTCAACCGTCCCAACACGGCATTGCTCGTCGTCGATATGCAGATCGGCGTCGTCGCCGAGGCATACCGCCGCGACGACGTCGTCGCAACAATCGCCGCGCTCGTGGACAAGGCCCGCGACGCCGGGGTGGACGTCGTCTGGGTGCAGCACAGCGGTGAGGAACTCCCGCGCGGCAGCGACGGCTGGCAGTACGTGCCGGAACTCGCACGCCTCAGTTCGGAGCCGCTCGTGGCCAAGGAGTACAGCGACGCCTTCGAGGCCACCGACCTCGAATCCGTGCTGGCCGGGCGCGGCATAGGGCGCTTCTTCCTGGCCGGTGCGCAGACCGACGAGTGCATCCGCTCGACCCTGCACGGCGCGATCACCCGCGGCTACGACGTCACGCTGGTCGCCGACGCCCACACCACCGAGGACCTGACCGAGTACGGCGCCCCGCCGCCGGCTCTGGTGGTCGCGCACACCAATCTGTACTGGCAGTACCACAAGGCGCCGGGGCGGACGGCGGGAACCGTCAACGCGGCCGACGTCGAGTTCGCCGGCCCAGCAGGGTCCTAGCCCTTCATGATTTCCGCGCGCTGGGCCATGTAGTCCTCCATGGACAGCTTGCCGTCGGTGTACTGCTGGTCGAGCTCGGCCAGCTTGCGGGCCCGGTAGCCCTGCCCGGCCGACGGCGGCGGCGGAGACTGCGGCGCCTGCGCCTGCGCCTGTCCCGCGCCCGGCGCCGGTTCGTGCCGCTGCGGTTGCGGCGGGTTGTTCAGGTACTCGGGGCTGTCCTCGTACGGGACGGGGGACTGGTAGCCGACCGGGTTCGGGTACTGCTGGCCGGGGTACGGCTGGTTCGGGAACGGCTGGTCCGGAAACCGGGGACTGGGGTTCTGCGGGTTCGGGTACTCCGCGCTGGGATACTCCGGGCTGGGGTATTGCGGGTTGGGATACGGCTCGTTGGCCGGACCCGATTGCTTCGGGGCGCCCAGCTGGCCAAAGCCGCCGAAGTAGTCCTGCTGGGTGTAACCATCACGCGGCTGGTTGCCCTGGCCGGGGTTGTTCTGGCTGCCCGGGAACCGGCCGAATTGTCCCGGAGTGCCCTGGTTCCGGCCGCGGGCAGACCTGCGGTAGAGGCGCATCGCCACGGGAACCAGGAAGGACAACACGATGATCCAGAAGAACATACTGCTCACGGTACTGGGCCTTTCAGCTGCTGGGCCTTCTCATCTGCGGGCTCATCTGTAGGGCCGGAGAAGTGTCCCTCCAGCTTATGCCCCGCAGGCTCAGGCCCGAAGCCTCAGGATCGGACAGCGTCCTCGGCGCCGGGCGGGCCTTCGCCTGAACCAAGCGGAACGCCGGGACCGAACACCGGGCCGGCCAGCGGCCGCTTGGCCGTCATGCCGTCGCCGGAGGAACGGTGCCGCAGCCGGCGGACCACCCAGGGGACAAAATACTCCCTGGCCCACACCAGGTCCCCGCTGCGCGCCTCGCGCCAACTGCGCTGTGGCAGCGGTTTGGGGGAGAGGGGCTGGAGCGTGTGCTCGACGTTCAGCGAGTCCAGCACCATGGCCGCGATCGTGTGGTGGCCCAGCGGTGAGAAATGCAGCCGGTCGACATTCCACATCTGCGGGTCATTGAGCTGGCGCAGCGACCACATGTCCGCGATCACGGCGTCGTGGCGCGCGGCGATCGTGCGCAGGTTCTCGTTGTAAATGGCCACCTTGCTGCGGATCCGGCCCAGCACCGTGGAGCCGGTATCCGGGCCGTTGAACAGGACGACGGTGGCGCCGCCCAGGCTCAGGATCTGCACCACCGAATCCAGCTTTTCGGCCAGCACGTCCGGATCGCCGCCCGGGCGGATGAGGTCGTTTCCGCCTGCGGAGAGCGTGATGAGGTCCGGTTTGAGGGACAGGCAGTGAGCCATTTGCTGGTCCACGATCTGCTGCAGGAGCCGGCCGCGGACGGCCAGGTTCGCGTAGGCGAAGTCGTTGTGCCCACGGCTGAGTTCCTCGGCCACGCGGTCCGCCCAGCCCCGATGGCCGCCCGGACTGGCCGGTTCCGGGTCGCCGATGCCCTCCGTGAATGAGTCGCCCATCGCCACATACCGGGTCCACGGGTGGGTGACGGTGTCAACGGTGGTCTCGGCTGGGGTGTCCGGTGAATTGTCCATGGGATCGGTATTGCTCACCCCCTTATCCTGCACTGTTCCCGTTTAGCTGCGCCACCGTAATTTGTTACCGCCGGGTAACTGTAAGAATAGTTCCATGACTCACGCTGACGCCTTCCCCGCCCCTGTCGTCCAATGGTCCCAGCCGGAGCAGGAACGGGCCGGCAAGCCGCTTCTTGTCCTGTTGCACGGCTACGGCGCCAACGAACAGGATCTGCTCAGCCTGGCCGGGATGCTGCCGCAGGAATTCGCGGTGGCCTCGTTGCGCGCCCCGATCGCCATGGGACCGGGCTTCACCTGGTTCCCGCTGACAGGGTCCATTGACTACTCGCTCGACGCCGTCAAGGTCGCGGCAGGCTACGTTCAGGACTGGCTCGACGGCGTCAAAGCCAACCACCCGTCGGTGACGCTGTTGGGGTTCTCGATGGGCATGGCCATGGCCACCACGCTGCTGCGGCAGCGGCCGGCGGACTTTGCCGCCGTCGTCGGGCTGTCAGGTTTTGTCGTCGATGCCGGCGATGACCCCAGCTTCCACGACGGCGAACTGGACGGCACTGTGCCGCTGTTCTGGGGGCGGGACCAGCAGGACCCCGTGATCACCGAGGACAAGATCGACTACACCGTCGGCTGGGTGCGCAAGCACGTGTTGCTCACCAAGGTCCTCTACACGGGCATGTGGCACGGCATCAACCAGCAGGAGATTGGCCACGTCTCGGAGTTCCTCACGCACGTGGTGCTCAACGCCAAGAAGTAGGCGCCGGGGAGGTGCGCCAGGGAAGCGGGCGCCGGGACGGGAGGCTAGGCGGTCGGGGGCGCGCTGATCCGCACGGTCCGGCCGTTCACGGTGACGGTGTCGCCGTCGTGCAGTTGGCGGCCGCGGCGCTCGTCGATTTCGCCGTTGACCTTCACAAGCCCGTTCTTGATCAGTTCCGCGGCCTCCACGCCGTCCTCGACCAGATTCGCAAGCTTCAGCAGCTGGCCCAGCCGGATCATGCTGTCGCGGATAGTGATGTCTTCGAATTCCGGATTGCTCATACAAGCAATAATGCCTGACCTAAGGTGGCACCTATGACCCATCACCGCCGTCTTCCGCTGATCGTCGGCCTGCCCATGGCCGTCGCGACGGGACTTTTCATCCCGATCCAGGGCCGGATCAACGGCGCCCTCGGGGTGGCGCTGGGGGACGGAATCGGTGCCGCCGTCGTCAGCTTCAGCACCGGACTGCTGGTCATGACGGTCATTTCCCTGGCCTTGCCCCGGGGCCGGGCAGGGCTGGCGCGGATCCTGCCGGCCGTGCGCGAACGGCAGTTTCCGCCGTACTACGTCCTGGCCGGCTGCATCGGTGCCCTCTTCGTCTTCGCCCAGTCCTTCACCGTGGGACTGCTCGGCGTCGCCCTCTTCACGGTGGCCGCCGTGACGGGGCAGACCCTCAGCGGCCTGCTGGTGGACCGGATGGGGATCGGACCGGCGGGGAAGAGGCCCATTACCGGCATCCGGGTGATCGGCAGTGTGCTCACCGTCGCCGCCGTCGCCTGGGCGGTGTCGCCCAGGTTCAGCGCCGGGGAATCCGGGCTGCAGTTGCTGGTCCCAGTGATGCTTCCGCTCCTGGCCGGGTTCCTGATGAGTTTCCAGCAGGCCATGAACGGCACAGCCACCGTGCACTACGGCACCCCCATCGCCGCGACATTCGTGAACTTCATCGCCGGAGCGGCCCTGCTGTGGGTGGCATGGCTGATCAAACTCGCCGTGGCCGGGGCCGGCAGCCCCCTCCCGGCGCAGTGGTGGTACTACCTTGGCGGCCCGCTCGGCTGCATCTTCATCGGCATCGGCGCCCTCCTGGTCCGCAGCCTGGGCGTGCTGGTCACCGGCCTCGGCATGATCGCCGGCCAGCTGCTGGGGTCCCTCGGCCTGGACCTCATATTGCCGGTGCCCGGAACGGTGATCGCCCTCCCGACGGTCCTCGGCACCATCCTGACGCTCGGCGCCATCGTCCTGGCCACCCTGCCCTGGCCCAAGGGCGCGCTGAAGCGGTAGCGGGCCGGTAGGCTTGGAGTTTGCATTGCATTGTTCGTATCGTCCCGGCCGGCAACCAGCCGGCGTCCCGGGGCCAACACCACGGACCGCACCCAGCGGCCCTGTAGAAAATTGGAGTTCCCATGGCAGCAAAATCCGTCCTCGACCAGATCATTTCCCTCGCCAAGCGCCGGGGATTCGTTTTCCAGGCCGGTGAAATCTATGGTGGCTCCCGTTCTGCGTGGGACTACGGCCCGCTCGGCGCCGAGCTCAAGGAAAACATCAAGCGCCAGTGGTGGCAGTCCGTGGTCCGCGGCCGCGACGACGTCGTAGGCCTGGATTCCTCCGTCATCCTGCCCCGTCAGGTGTGGGAGGCCTCCGGCCACGTCGATGTGTTCTCCGATCCGCTGGTGGAGTGCCTGTCCTGCCACAAGCGTTACCGCGCGGACCACCTCGAGGAAGAGTACGAGGAGAAGAAGGGCCGTCCCGCCGAGAACGGCCTCAAGGACATCGCCTGCGCCAACTGCGGCACCCGAGGCCAGTGGACTGAGCCGCATGAATTCTCCGGGCTGCTCAAGACCTACCTTGGCCCCGTCGCCAGCGAAGAAGGCCTGCACTACCTGCGGCCCGAAACGGCCCAGGGCATCTTCGTGAACTTTTCCAACGTCCTGACCACCTCGCGGAAGAAGCCGCCCTTCGGCATCGGCCAGATCGGCAAGTCCTTCCGCAACGAGATCACGCCCGGCAACTTCATCTTCCGCACCCGCGAGTTCGAGCAGATGGAGATGGAATTCTTCGTCGAGCCCGGCACCGACGAGCAGTGGCACGAGTACTGGATGAAGGAACGCATGTCCTGGTACACGGGCCTGGGCATCCGCGAAGAGAACCTGCGCTTCTTCGAGCACCCGCTGGACAAGCTCAGCCACTACTCCAAGGGCACCACGGACATCGAATACCGTTTCGGATTCCAGGGCTCGGAGTGGGGCGAGCTCGAGGGCATCGCCAACCGCACCGACTTTGACCTCTCCACCCACGCCAAGGCCTCCGGCGCGGACCTGAGCTACTTCAACCAGGCCACCAACGAACGCTACACCCCGTATGTGATCGAGCCCGCGGCCGGCCTCACCCGTTCGTTCATGGCCTTCATGATCGATGCCTACACCGAGGACGAGGCCCCCAACGCCAAGGGCGGGGTGGACATCCGCACGGTGCTCAAGCTCGATCCGCGCCTGGCGCCGGTGAAGGCGGCCGTGCTGCCGCTGAGCCGCAACGAGGACCTGTCCCCGAAGGCCAAGGACCTCGCAGCGCAGCTGCGCAAGAGCTGGAACATCGAGTTCGACGACGCCGGCGCCATCGGCCGCCGCTACCGCCGCCAGGACGAGATCGGCACCCCGTTCTGCATCACCGTGGACTTCGACACGCTCGAGGACCAGGCCGTCACCATCCGCGAACGCGACACCATGAGCCAGGAACGCGTCTCCCTGGACAAGGTGGAGGGTTACCTGGCCGCACGGCTGATCGGCGCCTGAACATGGCCATCGCATACCGGGAATGGCGGGAAGGCGACGACCTCGCGCTGCTGGAAATCTGGGGCGGCCCTGAGACCGTCCAGGCCGGACAGTTCCGCGGGACGCTGTCGCCCTCGGGCAATTCCCCATGGCGCCGCTGCATCGTGGCCGAGGACGTTGTGGACGGTGTCGCCATTCCGGTGGCGGCCGCCGTGGTCCACGAGGCCTCGCTGCACCCTGAACGGCTCTGGGCGTATGTCGAGGTCGCCCGGGACCACCGCCGCGCCGGCCTCGGGTCCACACTGCTGACCATGCTGCGGCACGAGGCCGCCCAGGCGCCGTCGGGCGTGTCCAGACTGCGCTGCAAAGTGGAGCCGGGCACCCCCGGTGCGGCGTTTGCCGAGGCCGCGGGCCTGGCCCCGATCCAGCGCTCCCGCCTCGTCGTCGTTGACCCGGCTCCGCTCAAGCTGCCGGTGTTCGGCGACGGTTCGGAGTCCGCGGCCACCGACCAGGTCGAAGACCTGGCCACGGGCTCGGTGGAGCTCAGCGACGTCGTGGGACGCTACTACACCGCCGTGCACGGCTGGGACAGCCCGGGGGAGCTGAGCGTCGCCGCGGTGCAGCGCCTGTTCCTGGATGACCTCAGCGGCGCCCACGGAGCGATCGTGCTGCGGGCGCCCAAGGCCAGTGCCTTCGGACACGGCATCGCGGCCAGCCGCAAGGGCCGGCTGGAGGGGTTCGCCGTCAGCTACGCCCAGGGAATTCCGGGAGCCGACGGCGGCGCCGATGCCGGCGCGGCCTCGACCACTGAGCCAACTGAGGTGTTCCTCGGCCACGAGCCCAAGCTTGGCGCGGACGAGGCCAAGGCCGCCGTCCGGGACCTGTTGGCCCTGATCGCTTACCAGCACCCGGTGATGCTCGAACTGGACGACGCAATGACCGCCCTGCGCACCGTCGTCGAACCGCTGCTCGAGAGCGGCAAGGCCCATGTCCAGGGCTCGGAAACGCTCGTCGTCTCCGACCCGGCCTAGGCCTTAACCCGACTGACCCGCAGCTGTAGCCGTATAAAGCTTGATAACGGCCACGGCTGCGGGTCAGCATGCGTTAAAGCAGTTATTTGGGCATCACCGGCGGCACGAAGTCGAAGGTCATGCCCAGCAGCCAGACGAGCAGCAGGACCACTGGCAGGTGGAAGACGAACTGCAGGAAGGTGAAGCCCACCAGGTCCCGGGCGCGCAGCCGCAGCACCGCGAGCAGCGGCAGCATGAAGAACGGGTTGACCAGGTTCGGCAGCGCCTCGGCGATGTTGTAGATCTGCACGGTCCAGCCGAGGTTCATCTGCACGTCGGTGGCCGACTGCATCACGTAGGGCGCCTCCACCAGCCATTTTCCGCCTCCGGAGGGGACCAGGATGCCGAGTACAGCCGTGTACAGGGCAATGACGACGGCGAAGCCGCCGCCGCTGCCGATGTCCGAGAAGAACGCCGCGAGGTGGGTGGAGAGGCTCATGCCGCCGGTTCCCGTGGCCTTGGTCAGGATGGCCGCCATCGCCGCATACAGCGGGAACTGCACGAGGATGCCCGCGGTGGCCGGGACGGCCTTCGTCACGGCCTGGAGGAAGTTCCGCGGCGTCCCGTGCAGGACCAGGCCCAGGATGAGGAACACCAGCAGGTAGCCGTTGAGGCTGCTGACCACGCTGAGGAACGGCTTGGTGAGGAACTGCGAGACGAGCCAGCCCAGCGTGAGGACGCCCGCCAGGATCGGCAGGACCCGGCTGTATTCGAGCCATTCGCCCGGCCGGGAACGCGGCGCGGACTCGGCCGGCTCGTCGTCCAGGTCCACGCCCAGGTCCTCTGCGGTGCGGATCGAGCCGCCCTGGGGCGCGGAGAAGTGCGCAATCACGGTGGTCAGGGCCATCAGGATGGCCAGCGTCAGCAGCGACTGCCAGGTAAAGATCGTGGTGCCGAAGTCCAGGATGCCCGTGATCTTCAGCAGCGCCGGCGGCAGCGAAGCGGCCGTGGCCTGCAGCTGCGCGGCAGAGGAGGACAGCCCCAGGGCCCAGACGGCGCCGAGGCCCATGAACGCCGCCGCGCCCAAGGCACGGTAATCCACCGTCAGGTCCTTGCGGCGGGCAATCGCGCGGGCCAGCAGCCCGCCGAAGATCAGGCTGAGCCCCCAGTTGAGGAAGGACACGGACATGGCGAGCACGGCCACGAAGCTCACCGCGGTCCGCGCCGTTGACGGCACGAGCGCCAGCCTGTTGATCAGTCCCGCCACGGGCGGGGAGGTGGCCACGACGTAGCCGGTGAGGACCACCATGGCCATCTGCAGGGTAAAGGCCGTCAGGTCCCAGAAGCCGTTGCCGAACGAGTCGGCGATTGCCTGGGGCGTGGCGCCGATGGCGAGTGCGGCCACCGCGATGATGACGACGCCGGCGAGGGCGAAGATGTAGGCGTCCGGGAACCACCGCTCCGTCCATGCCGCCATTCGTTGGGCTATCCGTGCGAGACCGCGTTCTTCGGTTCCGCTCTTGGTCACGACTGTGCTTGCCACAGGTGTCCCTCTCCATTGAGTGCTTTTTGTACCCCATGGAGTTTAGTCAAGACGATGGCGGAAGTAGGGCTTATCGGCGCTTGGCACCTGCGCGCCGGGGGCCGTCGGCCTTGTCGAGCCGGCGTCTTTCCTCCTCAGTCGGGGCGCCGCCGCCGAGACCGGCCGGCATCCACCAGGCCCCGGGGGCCGGTCGCAGGGGGAAGTCGGCGATGCCGGCGTCGATCCCGTCCTGCAGGGTCTTGGCCAGGCGCGCCGTCGCGGTCCGGGCGTCGTCGGACGGGTCCGGGAGCGAGCCCGGAAGGATCGGCTCGCCGACGTGGATGCGGACCGGGGCGCGCCAGGCGCGCCGCGGCGAGAAGGCATGGTGGCGGGTCATCAGCCGGTGGGCGCCCCAGATGGAGACCGGGATGATCGGCACGCCGGCCTCAGCGGCCATCCGCACCGCACCGGTCTTGCATTCGCGCACCGTGAAGCTTCGGCTCACGCCGGCCTCGGGCAGAACGGCGACGTATTCGCCCTCCCTCAGCCGGGCTACGGCGGCGTCGTAAGCGTGTGCTCCCGATCCGTACCCGACCACCACATGCCCGGCGGCGCTGACCGCGGGGCCGGCAAACCAGTGGTCGGCGGCGCCCTGCGTGATGAGGAAACGCAGCTGGGCCCGGTTGTGCCACCACAGCAGCATCTCGGCAAAGGCAAAGTCGAGGTAGCCGAAGTGCGTGATCGCGACCACGGCGCCCTGGCCGGGCACCACCGGGCGGGACGGGAGGCGGGTTGATGCGCTTCGGGTTGAGGCAGTGGGCGGCCCGGGCTGGGGCAGGTGCTCCCGCCCCGTGACGAGGACGCGGATCCGGAACAGCCAGCGCAGCGCCAGCCCGGTGCGGACAATGAAACGGTAGAACCGGTCGCTGGGCTCCGGCCGCCACTTCACGGGCCGCCAGCCCAGCCCGTGCCGGGCACCTGCCGGGCCGCGCACGTCAGTGTCCGCCCACCCGCCGCCGGGGCGGCCAGGGCAGGAAGCCGGAGGTGGAGTCGATGTATTCCTTGTACCCGGGACGCGCGGACATTGCCTTTTCCGTCAGCGGCTTCCCCGTCTTGCCGGCGAGCGTCCAGATCATCAGGGCGGGGGAGAGAACGGTCAGGACACCCGGCCAGGAACCGGCCGCCACCAGGAACAGCCCTGCCCAGACGGCGGCGTCGCCGAAATAGTTGGGGTGGCGGGTGTAGCGCCACAGGCCGGTGTTGAGGACGGTGCCGCGCCTGGCGGGATCGGATTTGAACTGCGTCAGCTGCCAGTCGCCGACCGTCTCGAACACGAAGCCAAGGATCCAGAGCAGGACGCCGGCGAACGCCAGCCAGCCCAGGCTTCCCGTGGCGAACATGCCGACCTGGATAGTGAGCGAGACGAAGAACATCACCAGCCCCTGGGGCAGGTAGACCCGCCGCAGGGCATAGACGTGGCGTGATCCGGGCGCTCCGGCGAGCATGTCCACGTAGCGCGGGTCCTCGTGGCCGCCGCGTGCGCGTGCCCCGATGTGGACGGCGAGGCGGATGCCCCACACGGCGACCAGGGCTAGCAGCAGCAGCCGCCTGCCGGCGTCGCCGTATCCGGCCGAAAGCACCCAGGAGATGCCGGCCACCACCACGAAGCCCAGACCCCAGGCGGTGTCGATGACGGAGTGCCGGTTCTGCCGCACGGCAACCGCGAAAGTCACCCCGAGCAGCACCACGAGTCCCGCGATGACCCAGGGCAGGCTTCCAAGGAAGGCATCGAGCGGGAACGGCGGCATCACAACACCACCGGCATACGCGTTCCGGCCGCCGGCGGGGCTCCGCCGAGGGCGCTGCGCAATGCGTCCCTGGCGCCGGAAACATCGGCCTCCGTTGCCTCGCCGAAAGCGTCCAGGACGAAACCGTTCGCAAGCACGTTCCACAGTGCCAGCCGGCGGATCATGAAATGGCCGGCTTCCTTGAGCGAGACGTAGTCAACGGACGCGGCGACGCCCTCGGCGCGCCGGGCGTAGTCCAGTGAGTTCGCCGGGCTGGTCCAGCGGTCCTCGGTCCCGTGGACGATCAGGACGCGGCGGCCCGCGACAGGCTGGACCGAAGTCTTGTGGTTCAGCCACGGCGCGAGCGCGACGACGGCTTCGACCTGCGGGTCGTCGGCCACGCACAGCGCCGTGAGACCGCCCATGGAGTGGCCCAGCAGGTACACCGGCACGCCGGGATGTTCCTGGCTGATCCGGGCGAGCGCCCAGCGGGCATCGTGAACGGGGGACATGTCCTCCCCGTTCCAGCCGCGGTAGCGGTTGCGCAGGGTCCACGCGGCCAGCCCGTGCGGGCCGCCCTGCCTGTGCAGCGCCCGGGCGAAGGGCACCATCCGGGCCGGACTCAGGTGCCGGCCGCGGACTGCATCAAAACTGTCGGCCCGACCGCCGTGCAGGATCAACACGACTCCGCGGGTCTCCCCGGCGGCTTCGGCGATGGTCAGCACGGCTTTGGCGGCGGGCCCGGAACGGCCCGCCTCCGGCTCGCGGTCGTCGAGTTTGCGCATTGCCACGTATGTGTCCTTCCGGTCCTTCGTCCGTCAATTACCAACCATAGGTTGCGGCCCGGTCCCGTCAAGGCCGGTGGTCCCTAGTGTGGATTCGGAGCCGGCGCCCCCGGTGATGGGTGCGGCCGGCATGCGTGCATTTGCTGGCGCCCTTGACGGGGAAATGCGGGAAGAGTAGGCATGAGCAGGTAAACCTCCGGGCGCCACGCCGGCTGGGAGCGCAGAGAACCGTCCGGTCGAATCTCACGACGAAATCGACGGTATACAAAATGAACGGAACACAGTTCGATAGCCTGCGCGGGCAAGTCCGCGGGCAGATCATCACGCCCGGCGACGCCGGCTACGACGCGGCACGGGCAGTCTTCAACGGCATGATCGATAAGAGGCCGGCAGCGGTGGCCCAGGTATCCCAGGTGGCCGATGTCATCTCCTGCGTCAACTTCGCCCGGGACAACTCCCTGGACCTGGCGGTCCGCGGTGGAGGACACAGTGCCCCGGGCTTTGGCACGTGGGATGACGCCCTGGTCATCGATTTCTCCAACATGACCGGCGTCCGGGTTAATCCGGCAGCCGCGACGGCGCGCGCGGAGCCGGGTGCGACGTGGGCCGACTTCAACCACGCGACCCATGCCTTCGGGCTGGCAACTCCCGGCGGCATTGTCGGCTCGACCGGTATCGCCGGGTTGACCCTCGGCGGCGGCATCGGATACCTGAGTCGCAAGTATGGCCTCAGCTGCGACAACCTCCTCTCTGCCGACGTCGTCACGGCCGAGGGAAGATTCCTTACCGCCAGCGAAAGCGAGAACGAGGACCTGTTCTGGGCGTTGCGCGGCGGCGGCGGGAACTTCGGCGTCGTGACGTCGTTCGAGTACCGGATGCACCCCGTGGACATGGTCCACGCCGGCATCATCATTTACCCCATCGAGCATGCCGAGACGGTGGCGCGGTTTTACCGGGACTACATGGCTACCGCCCCTGAAGAGTTTGGCGCGTTCCTGGGCTTCCACCAGGGTCCTCCTGTTCCGTTCCTGCCCGAGGAATGGCATGGCAAACCGGTGTGCGTCATCGTCGGCATGTGGACCGGTGATCCGGCGGAAGGTCCGGCACGCTGGCAGCCGTTCCTGGACGCCGCGCCGGCGGCGGGATCCATGGTGGGACCAATGCCGTACCCCGCCTTGAACTCGGCTTTCGACCCGCTGCAGCCCCCTGGCATGCAGGCCTACTGGAAAGCGGATTTTCTGGCGGAACTGAACGACGGTGCCATCGCGGCGCACATCGAACACGGCAGCAAGGTCCCCAGTGTGCAGACCGCGGTACACATCTACCCCATCGATGGTGCGGTCCAGCGGGTGGGCGCGACGGACACGGCGTTCGCCAACCGGAACGTGAAGTTTTCGCCCGTGATCGCGGCGCAGTGGATGGACCCCGCGGAAAACGAGGCAAACATCGCGTGGGTGAGGGACTACGCGGCCGCCCTGCGGCCCTATTCTGCCCCCGGGGGCTACATCAACTTCATGGATGGCGATGATCTGCCCAGGGTTGCGGAGAACTACGGGGAGAACTACAAGCGGCTGAGGGAGGTCAAAGCCAAATACGATCCGCAGAACCTCTTCCACGTCAACCAGAACATCGCGCCGGTGTAAGCGCGGCGTCATCGGTCCTGAGCGGAACCGCCCACGCCGTAAAGTTTTCGGCATGAGGTTGAACTGCTGATGGGCGCCGGACACTCGCACTCCCACAACGAACATCCGGAGCCGACGCCTCAAATGTTGGCTGCGCGGAAGAAGGCCAACTGGATCCTGGCTGCCATCCTGATCCCGCTGACGCTGCTGACCCTGGCGGCCATGGCCTTCATGTGGCCGTCGGGAAGCAAGGAAGGCATCACGCTGGCCAGCCCGTACGCGGCGGCCCCGGGGGTGACGTTTGACACCGGCAAGATCCAGCGGGTCGTCGTCGGCAGCTGTTCGGATATCCAGGCCGGCGGTGACGCCGCCCAGCAGGGCACCTCCGGTTCCGGCGCCGCGCCGCAGCCGCCGAACGAGGGCTCTCAATGCACGTTCGCATACACTGAGCCGGACAAGGGCGGCAACCCGGTGAAAGTGGTCATCAACCCTGACGTCGCGAAGTCCCACGGCGTGAAGCCCGGGGACGGGATCCGCTACCTGAACCTCTCGAAGGTGCAGGACGCCGCGGGCCAGGGCGCGCCGGCCTATGTCTTCGTCGACTTTGTCCGGACCCTGCCCATCATCTTCCTGGCCGTGCTCTACGCCGTCGTGGTGATCGCCGTGGCGCGCTGGCGCGGACTGCGGGCCCTGATCGGGCTTGTCGGCGCGTACGTTGTGCTTGTCTCGTTCATGCTGCCCGGGCTGGTCGAGGGCAAGCCGCCGCTGCTGCTGGCTCTCGTGGGATCCACGGTGATCATGATCGGGGTGCTCTACTTCGCCCACGGCTTCTCCGCCCGCACGTCGACGGCGCTGCTCGGGACGATGTTCGGCCTCGCTATTACGGCGCTGCTGGCGGCCTGGGCCACCGACGCCGCCAACCTCGCCGGTGTGGGCAGCCACGACGCTGCCACCCTGACCAACATCTCGGACAACATCTCAATCTCCGGCATCATCCTGTGCGGACTGATCATTTCCGGGCTGGGCGTGCTCAACGACGTCACCATCACGCAGTCCTCGGCCGTCTGGGAACTGTGGGAACTCGCCCCCGAAACCAGCGCCCGGCAGCTCTTCACGTCCGCCATGCGGATCGGCCGGGACCACATCGCCTCCACCGTGTACACCATCGCGTTTGCCTACGCCGGCGCGGCCCTGCCGGTGCTGATCCTGGTCATGCTCTACGAGCGGCCGCTCGGGGACGCCCTGACAAGCGCCGAACTCTCCGAGGAAGTCATCCGCACCCTCGTCGGCTCCGTGGGCCTCGTCCTGGCCGTGCCGGTCACCACCCTCATCGCCGTGCTGGTGGTCAAGGCCACCGGCATCAGGGGTGGTGCGGTGGCAGGGCCCGCGTCGGAACGGACTCCGTCGGAACGGACTCCGTCGGATCGGGGCCGGCCGGAAGGGCCCGCGTCGGACCGGATCGCGCCGGATGGGGCCGCCCCGGATTGGGGCGGGTCCGACCCAGGCGGGACCGACGGCGCCGGTGCTGCCACGCGCCGCGGGCGGCGGGCCGCACTGCGGGGCTGACGAGGAATCTGCAGGCACCCCGGACGCCGCCAGATCGGGAAGATTTCCACATAGCCGGAGCGGGACCGGGCCGATTTGCCCGTCTTTGAGACAATGGTCGGGTGACTGTTGTAGCAACCCCTCCCGCCCCCAAGCTGGAACTCCCGCCCCTGAAGCTGGGCCCGATCACGGTGGACACCCCCGTGATCCTGGCTCCCATGGCGGGCATCACCAACTCCGCCTTCCGCAGACTGTGCCGTGAATACGGCGGCGGCCTGTACGTGGCGGAGATGGTCACCTCGCGGGCCCTCGTCGAGCGCACGCCGGAGTCGCTGCGCATCATTTCGCACGACGACGACGAAAAAGTCCGTTCCGTCCAGCTGTACGGCGTGGACCCCGTCACCGTCGGCCAGGCCGTCCGGATGCTGGTGGAGGAGGACCGGGCGGACCACATCGACCTCAACTTCGGCTGCCCCGTGCCCAAGGTCACCCGGCGCGGCGGCGGATCGGCCTTGCCGTGGAAGATCGACCTCTTCACCTCCATCGTCCAGACCGCGGTGAAGGAAGCCTCCAAGGGCAATGTCCCGTTGACCATCAAGATGCGCAAGGGCATCGACGAGGACCACCTGACCTACCTCGATGCCGGCCGGATTGCCCGCGATTCCGGCGTCGCAGCCGTCGCCCTTCATGGCCGCACGGCCGCCCAGTTCTATTCCGGCCAGGCCGACTGGTCCGCCATCGCCCGGCTGCGCGAGGCCCTGCCGGACATTCCCGTTCTCGGCAACGGAGATATCTGGTCCGCGGAGGACGCGGTCCGGATGGTCCGCGAAACGGGTGTCGACGGCGTCGTCGTCGGCCGTGGCTGCCAGGGCAGGCCCTGGTTGTTCGGCGACCTCATGGCCGCGTTCGAAGGCAGCGACCAGCGGCACCGGCCGGACCTGCGCCAGGTTGCCGAGAGCGTGTACCGGCACGCTGAGCTCATGGTCGAGACGTTCGGGGACGAGGGCAAAGCCCTGCGCGAAATCCGCAAGCACATTGCCTGGTACTTCAAGGGCTACGTGGTCGGCAGCGAACTGCGGACCAAGCTGGCGCTCGTCACCAGCCTGGAGGTGCTGCGCGGCACCCTGGACCAGCTGGACCTCGACTCGCCGTATCCCGGAGGCGACGCCGAGGGTCCGCGCGGCCGCGCTGGTTCGCCCAAAAAACCGGCACTGCCAAAGGACTGGCTGCTGAACCGGACGCTGGATGACGCCCAGACCCGCGATATTTCCTTCGCCGAACTGGATGTCTCCGGTGGCTGAGACCCGGACCACCGCGCCCGTCCTGGACGGGTATACCTCCCGCGACTGGGCCCGCTGGGTCGAGGAGCCGCCCAAGAGCACCTACCGCTCGGACTTCGAGCGTGACCGTGCAAGGGTCCTGCACTCCTCGGCGCTGCGCCGGCTCGGCGCGAAGACCCAGGTGGTGGCCCCGGATACCGACGACTTCGTCCGGACCCGGCTCACCCACAGCCTCGAAGTTGCCCAGGTGGGCCGCGAACTGGGCCGTGCGCTGGGCTGTGACCCCGACGTCGTGGACACCGCATGCCTCAGCCACGACCTCGGCCACCCGCCTTTCGGCCACAATGGCGAAGCCGCCCTCAACGAGGTGGCGCACGGGATCGGCGGCTTCGAAGGCAACGCCCAGACGCTGCGGCTGCTGACCCGGCTGGAGCCAAAGGTCCTCGCCGCCGACGGCCGGCCGGCCGGCTTGAACCTGACCCGGGCCAGTCTCGATGCCGCCGCCAAATACCCGTGGTCCGCGGTAAACGCCCCCGTCATCCACGGGGAGCGGACCAGCAAGTTCGGTGCCTACGAGGACGACCTCCCCATCTTCGACTGGATCCGCGACGGCGCCCCGGAACGCCGGTCCTGCCTCGAAGCGCAGGTCATGGACCTGGCGGACGATATCTCCTACTCGGTGCACGACGTCGAGGACGCGATCGTAGCAGGGCACTTCCAGCTGCGCTGGATGGACAACCCGGACCACCGCGCCCGCGTCGTCGGCTACGCCAAGCAGTGGTACCTGCCGCACAACGATCCCGCCGCGATCGACGCCGCCCTGGCCCGGCTGGAGGCCACGGACGTCTGGGTGCGCGAGGCCGACGGCAGCCGCAAAGCCATGGCGGCGCTCAAGGACATGACCAGCCAGCTCATCGGCCGCTTCTGCCAGAGCGCACTGGAGGCCACCCGCACGGTCTACGGCCCGGAAAACCTGACCCGCTACAACGCGGAGCTGATCGTCCCGGATGAAACCGTCATGGAAATCGCGGTCATGAAGGGCCTGGCCACCACCTTCGTGATGACCACCGAACACCGGCAGCCCATCTACGAGCGCCAGCGCGAGGTCCTGCATGCGCTCGTCACCGCGCTCAGCGCCACGGGGGACCGCCATCTGGAACCGATGTTCGCCGCCGACTGGCTCGACGCGGGCGACGACGCCGCGCGGCTGCGTGTCGTCATCGACCAGGTCGCGTCGCTGACGGACGGCTCGGCGCTGGCCATGTACGAGCGTCTCGTGGGCAGCCTGCCGTCGCTGTGGTGAGGGCCGCCATGGCCGGCCCGTCGGCGTCGTACCCGGGGACTAGGATGGCAATGTGGCCGGCCTGATCAAACGCGAAGACATCGATGAAGTACGCCAGCGCACCGACATCAAGGAAGTCGTCGACGGTTACGTGACGCTCAAGGGAGCCGGGCTCGGGTCCTACAAGGGTCTGTGCCCCTTCCACGACGAGCGTTCACCATCTTTCACCGTTCGACCCCAGGTTGGCCGGTACCACTGCTTTGGCTGCGGCGAGGACGGCGACGTCATCTCCTTCGTCCAAAAGCTGGACCACATCTCCTTCCACGAGGCCGTCGAGAAGCTGGCCCACCGGATCGGCTTCGAGCTCCATTACGAGGACGGCGGCTCCGGGCCCAACCGGGAGGACATCGGCCGGCGCCAGCGGCTGCTGGACGCGCACAAGGTGGCCGACGAGTTCTTCCGTGCCCAGCTGCTCACCCCCGGCGCCGCAGAGGGCCGCAACTTCCTCTACGGGCGCGGCTTCGACCGTGCGGCGGCCGAACAGTTCGGCGTGGGCTACGCGCCGCAGGGCTGGGACTCGCTCCTCAAGCACCTCCGCGGCCGCGGCTACACGGACCCGGAACTCAAGCTGACCGGCATGTTCTCTGAAGGCGGCCGGGGGATCTATGACCGTTTCCGCGGCCGGCTGATCTGGCCCATCCGGGACATCGCCGGCGACACCATCGGCTTCGGTGCCCGCAAGCTCTACGAGGACGATCAGGGCCCGAAGTACCTCAACACCCCCGAAACCGCGCTCTACAAGAAGTCCCAGGTCCTTTACGGAATCGACCTCGCCAAGCGCAACATCGCCAAAGACCGCCAGCTCGTGGTCGTGGAAGGCTACACCGACGTCATGGCCTGCCACCTGGCCGGCATTCCGACGGCGGTAGCCACGTGCGGGACCGCCTTCGGCACCGAGCACATCAAGATCGCCCGCCGGTTGCTCTCCGACGACGGCAGCGGGGGAGAGGTCATCTTTACGTTCGACGGCGACGCCGCCGGGCAGAAGGCGGCCCTGCGCGCCTTCGAAGAAGACCAGCGGTTTGTCGCACAAACCTTCGTGGCGGTCGAACCCAACGGCGCGGACCCCTGCGAACTGCGCCAGTCCAAGGGCGACTCCGCCGTCCGGGATTTGATCGGTAGCCGCCGCCCGCTGTTTGAGTTCGCCATCCGGGCCACCCTGAAGCGGCACAATCTGGACACGGTCGAGGGCCGGATCGCGGCCCTGCGTGAATCCGCGCCCGTGGTGGCGCAGATTCGCGACGCCGGAATCCGGCCGGCCTATGCCCGGGAGCTCGCCGGCTGGCTGGGGATGCCGGTCGAGGAGGTCAGCAGGGCCGTCGGCGCGGCGACCAAGCGCGCCGCACAGGCTGCATCGGCTCCGCCGGGCGGCGGCCAGGCCCAGAGTCACGGGCAAGGGGGCGGGCAGGGGTATGCAGGGTCCGGCCGCGGCTTTGCCGGGACGGCGCCCGGCGTTGCCCCCTTGCCGCCGTCGGCCGTACTCCCGTCCTTCAACCGCCCCGATCCCCGGGACCCCGTGGCCGCGATGGAGCGCCAGGCGCTCGAGGTCGCGCTGCAGGAACCCGGCATGCTCGAGGGCGAGACGTGGCAGCGCTTCTCGGAGGCGCGGTTCTCCACACCCGCCTACCTGGCCATCCACGAGGCCATCCGGGCCACCGGACTCGGGTTTTCGGGGGATCCGGTGCGCTGGGTCGAGCAGCTGCTGCAGGAGGTCCCCGAGCCCCTTCGCCCGCTCGTGTCCGAGCTCTCCGTGGTGCCCCTGCCGGCCAACACCCCCGAAGGCGTCCTGCGCTACTGCAAGGACATCCTCGCCCGCTTGTTCGAGCTCCAGATCACCCGGGTCAAGGCCGAGAAGATGGGCCAGCTGCAGCGTCTGGACGCCTCGGCCGACCCCGAGGAATTCCAGCGGCTGAATCGCGAACTCATGCAACTTGAGATGCAGCGGCGGTCCCTGCGCTCGGAGGCCTGAGCCGCCGATTTCGTTTCCCGGGCTGGTGTTTGCTAGGCTTATACCCGCTTCATTCCTCCTTAGCTCAATTGGCAGAGCATTCGACTGTTAATCGAAGGGTTGCTGGTTCAAGTCCAGCAGGAGGAGCGCGCAGTCCCCGTTCCGGGTTCCGGAACGGGGACTTTTTTATACCCGGAGGGGGTATTTCGCGACTGGCTGGCGCTGGCCCCGTGGCCGATTTCCCTACCGGCAAAACCTTTGCTAATGTCGTACCTGCTTCATTCCTCCTTAGCTCAATTGGCAGAGCATTCGACTGTTAATCGAAGGGTTGCTGGTTCAAGTCCAGCAGGAGGAGCGGACAGGTCCCGCGGCCGGTGAAAACCAGCCGCGGGACCTTTTTTATTTCCTCTTTTTTGTTGCCCCGTCAATGGCCAGGGCTTTCCGCCGGGCAACGCAGTGGCGGGCGGTTCAGGTGGAGGTTCAGACGAAGTACATTTCCACCTGAAGGAAGCGCTGGGCCTCGGCGACCGCTGCCTGGAAGGCCTCCAGCTCCGTGGGGGACTTCCGAGGTTCCCGCGGGTGCCATTCATGCGGCGCCGAGTGCACCTGGGTGAATCCGCCGCCCGGGGGCGCATAGAAGATGCCGAACCGTTGCACCGGCCACTCCGGGGAAGATTCCGGTGCCACGAGGAGGGCGGAGTCATATGCGGGGTTGTACCACTGGGCGATTGGGCGGCGGCGGTCTTCGGTGAACAGGCCGGCGGCGAACAGGGCCGCCGACTGCGGACTGGTCTGAGCGCACAAGCGATCCCACCACAGGGGCAGGATTCCGGCGTCGCACCGCTGCCAAGTGGCCGGAAGGGGCTGGTGATCCTGCCTGTCGGGCATGAAATAACTTTATCGCCCGGCGCGGACGTCGAACAGGGCGCGACGGGGGGGCGCAAGGGCTGCAGGCCACGGACAGGGCTGCGTGGGCGGCTGGGCGGGGCCATAGGGCAGAGGCCAGAGTGCAGGCCATGTTGGCGGAGCGACGGGCCAGAGGACAAGAGCTGCAGGGTCGCAGGGATGCGCGGGCGTGCGGGTTTACTGGTGCAGGGGTGCAGGGGTGCAGGGGTGCAGGGGTGCAGGGGTGCAGGGGTGCAGGGGTGCAGGGGTGCAAGGTGTGGCTGGGCAGCGCCGCAGGCACAGGGGTGCAGGGGTGCAAGGTGTGGCTGGGCAGCGCCACAGGCACAGGGGTGCAAGGTGTGGCTGGGCAGCGCCACAGGCACAGGGTCGGGCCACGGTGTTCGCTGTACTGGGCTGTCCGGGGGACATGCTCAGTGCTGGCGGGATGCCCTTGGAGACATGTCCAGTGGTGGTCCTGGCCGATGGGCATAGTGCCAATATGTCCAGCCCCGGGCGCCAAGAATGGGCATGTCCCTGGGGGAGGCCGTGAAGAATGGGCATGTCCCGTGGGGGAGGCCGCGATGAATGGGCATGTCCCGTGGGGGAGGTCGTGAAGAATGGGCATGTCCCGTGGGGGAGGTCGTGAAGAATGGGCATGTCCCGTGGGGGAGGCCGTGAAGAATGGGCATGTCCCGTGGGGGAGGCCGTGAAGAATGGGCATGTCCCGTGGGGGAGGCCGTGAAGAATGGGCGTGTCCCGTGGGGGAGGCCGTGAAGAATGGGCATGTCCCGTGGGGAGGCCGTGAAGAATGGGCGTGTCCCCCCGGGGGGATGGCCCGGCTACTGGATCGGTGGCACCGTGCTGGGCCGAACAACCAGCCACAGTGCAGCCGCCGCCAGAAGGATGCAGACTGCCTGGACGGCGCCCATCGGTGTTGCGGAGCTGACGCCGAGCCAGCCGACCACCGGCGAGACCAGGCCAGCCATCAAGAAGGTCGCCGCGCCGAGAAGTGAAGCCGCGGTTCCGGCCTGGGCTCCGTGTTTGGCCAGGGCCAGGACCTGCACGGTGGGGAAGGTGAAACCGGCGCCCAGGATGTAGAACCACAGCGGCACCAGGACGCCCCACAGCCCGAACCCCAGCTGGTCGAAGACGACAATCAGGACGGCCATGACGAACATCCAGGCCGTGGAACAAGCCAGGATCCACTGCGGCGGGACGCGCTTGATGAGCCGCGCACTGGTCTGCACGCCTGCCACGATGCCCAGCGAGTTGACACCAAAGAGCAGGCCGTACTGCTGGGGCGTGAACCCGTAGACATTCTGGAACAGGAAAGGCGAGGCGGAGAGGTAGGTGAAGAGGCCCGCGAAGTTCATCCCGCCCACCAGCAGCAGGCCTACGAAGATCCGGTCGGAGAACAGCACCTTGTAACGCTGGCCCATGGTCATCCCGGTTTTGCCGCGCAGTTCCGGCGGCAGGGTCTCCCGGATCACGAAGAGGGCCGCGATGATGACGCAGGTCCCGTAGGCGGCCAGGAACAAGAAGATGCCGGGCCAGGGCATCAGCAACAGCAGCTGGGAGCCGATGACCGGGGCGAGGATCGGGGCCAGCCCGTTGACCAGGGCCATCCTCGCGAACATCCGCACCATCGCGTAGCCGCTGAACAGGTCACGGACCATGGCCATGGCCACCACGCCGCCCCCTGCAGCCCCGACACCCATGAGGACACGGAAGAAACCCAGCGTGGCGATGTCCGTGGACTGCGCTGCGCCCAGGGACGCCGCGATGTGGACCGCTGTCGCCACGATCAGGGGCAGGCGCCGGCCGAACTTGTCGCTCAGCGGGCCCACGACCAGCTGTCCCAGCGCGAAACCGATGGTCGTCCCCGTGAGCGTCAGCTGCACCGCGGCCGCGGAGACGCCAAGGCTGTCTTCCAGGGCCGGGAATGCGGGCAAGTAGAGGTCGACCGTGAACGGCCCGAGGGCGGTCAAAGCGCCGAGCGTCAGGATGTAGAGGAATTTACGACGGCGGCTCAGGGAATCACCGGGATTGTGGGGTGTGCTCACAGTGGTCCATCCTAGGGCCCGCCGGAGTGGCCGGCCGGTGGCTGGGCGGGCGCGCCACACCTTGCCCGAAAAGGCCTCCCAAGAGCCTAAATGATAGTTTTGACACCGGGGTCTGTGCGAAGCTGTCCAGACCCGGCAAGCCCGCGAGAGCGGATCGACGGATGGCACCAGTTAGGCGGGACCGATGAGCGGACGTCACAGCGGCGGGACAGGCGGTGGGTTGCGCATTTCCGCGCTGCCGCAGACCCTGAAGATGATCTTCAAGCTGGCGCCCCGGCAACTCAGTGACGAGATTGCCCTGGCCAAGGCCGAAATCAAACGCAAGGGGACCCAGCTCGGCGTCGCCGGTGCCTTCTTCGCCGTCGCCCTTGTCTTCGTTGGACTCCTGGTGATCGGACTCTTCATTGCAGCGATCATGGGACTGGCCACCATCATGCCCGCGTGGCTCGCCGCCTTGTTGGTCTCCGCCGTCTGCCTGATTATCGCCGCGATCGGGGCGCTCATCGGGCAGAACAAGTTCAAGAAGCTCATGCCACTGGTCCCCGAGGAGACGATCCGGGGGCTCAAGTACGATCTCGGCATCGCCAAGGAAGGCTCCGCCTTCGACGCCAGGATCCTGGATCCGAGCACCGAGCAGTACAAAGCAGCGAAGGCCGCCAAGGAAGCCGCCGCCGCCAAGGCGACGGCGGAAAAGGAAGCAAAGGCTGCCGCCAAGCCCGACTTCGGGCCGCCGCCCACAGAGGCTGAACTCCGACGCCGGCTGGACCTGCGGCGCACGCACCTTACCGGCGTACGCGACGACCTCGGCCGCGAACTCGATGTCAAGACCCAGGCCCAAACCCTTCTGTCGGCCGCCCAGGTCCGGCTCCAGGACGGCAAGGAGCAGCTCAGCGACAAGATCGCAGGCTTCCGCGCCTCAGCCCGATCCTCGGCGGGGTCGGCCACTTCCGCTGACGGGCAGGGCCTGGCCGACACGATCAAGCGGCGCTGGAAGCCCCTGGCTGTGCTCGCCGCCTCTGGGGCCGCCCTCGCGGTCCTGGTGCGCAGGCTGATAAAGGGCTAGACAGATCCCTGAACCTAAACGCCAAACCGTTGCCGTCCACGGAAAGGGGGAATCGATGAAATTCATCGGCGCCGGCGCCCGCCCCGGGCAGCCCCTCGTCCACCGCGACGCGGTCTTCACGGTTCCCAATGTCCTGACCGTGGTGCGCTTCCTCGGCGTTCCGCTATTCATCTGGCTGGTCCTCTCGGAGCACAAGTACGGCTACGGTGCCCTCGTGCTCGCCGTCATGGCCAGTACCGACTGGGTGGACGGCTACATCGCCCGCCGCTTCAATCAGATGTCCAACCTCGGACGGGTCATGGACCCGATTGCGGACAGGCTCTCCCTGATCGCCGTCGCCGTGACCCTCGTGATCGCAGGCGTCGTCGAGTGGTGGTATCTCGCCGCGCTGCTGGTCCCGGACGCAGTCCTGCTGGCTCTGTCAGTGTTCTATTTCCACGGCCACCCGGATCTGCCGGTGAGCCGCATCGGAAAGATCCGGACGGGCCTGCTGCTGGTGGGCACGCCGCTGCTGGTGCTCTCCAAGCTTCCGGTGCCCGCCGCGGACGTCTATGCCACGGTCGCGTGGATCTTCCTGGGATTGGGGCTCGTGGGGCACTGGATCGCGGCCTACAACTACGTCTGGGCCATCATCGGCAAGGGCAGGCAGCTTCGCGCCAACGACGGCGGCTCCCGCTGATGGTCTGGGTTGCGGTTTTGCTTGCGGTCCTCGGCGCCTTCTGCCTGGCGTTTGGGGCACAGCGCCAGGGCAGTGCGGTCAAGGCCGATACCGGCGGCCTGGCGCTGAGCACCCACGGCCTGCTGCGGCTCGTGCGTAACCCCCGCTGGGTATTCGGGTTCCTTCTGCTGTGCGCCGGGATGGGAATGAACGCGATCGCCCTCGTCATGGCGCCCTTGACCGTGGTGCAGCCGATCGGCGCGATCGCCCTGGTCATCACCACCGTGGTCAACACCAAGGACCAGGGCCTGAGCATGAACCGGGCAACCGTCGTGGCCATCTCGCTCTGCGTGACCGGCTCAGCGCTGTTCGTGCTGCTGGCCGTCACCGCCACGCAGGAGAATCACAACGTCAGCAGCGAGGACGAGCTGACAATCGTGCTGCTTCTGGCCATTGCGGTTGCGGCCTTTGGCACGCTCGCGGTTCTGTTCAGGCACCGCATGAGCGCCTTCGTCTACATCCTCGGCGCCGGCGTCCTGTTCGGCTTCGTTGCTGTGCTGACCCGCATCATTGGCAGGCATCTGCTCGATCCAAATGGGCAGTTCCTGCTGAATGTGCCGTGGTACAGCGTCGTTGCGATTATTGCTGCAGGCGCTCTGGGATCGTGGTTTGTCCAAAACGCCTACTCCAGCGGACCGCCTGACCTCGTGATCGCCGGATTGACGGTGATCGACCCCATCGTGGGCATCGCGATTGGCATCGTGATTCTGGGAGAACTGCGTCCGGATGTCCAACCCGTGACGGCTATTGCCATGGCGACGGCCGCATTGCTTGCTATCGTGGGAGTCATAGCCCTCTCCAGGCACCACCCGGAAGTCACCAAGCGCAAGAAGGACGCGCGGAAGGCAGCGGGCAGGTCCTAGGGCGTCAGTCCAGACTTCGGCTGCAGGCCCGGCGCGCCTGTGCCGACTGCCAGCCGGCCGCCATTGATCCAGCTGTCCGCACAGCGACCACCAGGAGCTCTTCACGTGACTACGTCCGACAACCAGCCCCCGCTGACCATCCTGATTGCCGCTGACACTTACCCGCCCCACGTCAACGGCGCCGCCCAGTTCGGCTACCGCCTCGCCAAGGGCATGACAGCCCGGGGTCACGATGTCCACGTCCTGGCGTGCCGCCCGGGCAGGGGCCCGAGCTACAGCGAGTTCAGCGACGAGGCTACCGTCCACCGCCTGCGCTCCCACTCGGTGCCCACGCACGAGTACTTCCGGGTCACCTTCCCCTGGGAGATCAAGAAGGAAATCGGGCTGTTGTTCGACCGCATCCAGCCGGACGTGGTGCACATCCAGAGCCACTACATGATCGGCGAGCACGTCCTGTACGAGGCCGTGAAGCGCGGCATCCGGGTGGTGGCGACGAACCACTTCATGCCCGAAAACCTGAACCCCTTCCTGCCGTTCCCGCAGTGGTTCAAAGACATTGTGGGCCGGATCTCCTGGCGGGACATGGGCAAGGTCATGGGCCAAGCCGACGTCGTGACCACACCCACGCCGCTTGCCGCCAAAGCCATGCACCAGCACGCCTTCCTCCGCCAGGTCCTGCCCCTTTCCAACGGCATCGACGCCGCAGCCTACGAGCTGCATCCCGACGAAACGGTGGAACGCCACGCCAGCCCAACGGTCCTCTTCGCCGGCCGGCTGGCGGAGGAGAAGCACGTGGACGTCCTGATCGATGCCGTCGCCAAGACGCCCAAAGAACTGGACATCCACCTCGAAATCGTCGGCGGCGGAGAAGTCCGCCCTGCCCTGGAGGCGCAGGTCGCCCGGCTCGGACTGAAGGACAGGGTCAGGTTCCTCGGCCTGGCCAGTGACGCCGAACTTCGCACGGCCTACATCACGGCCGATGTGTTCTGCATGCCCGGCACGGCAGAACTTCAGTCCCTCGTGACCCTGGAGGCGATGTCGGCGTCCACGCCAGTCCTGCTGGCCGACGCCATGGCGCTGCCGCACCTGGTCCGCGACGGGGAAAATGGCTATCTCTTTATCCCCAACGACAGCGATGACCTCGCGGCCAAGCTGACGCGTGTGTTCTCGCTGCCCGACCACGAGCGTGATGCGATGGGCAAGACCAGCCGCGAAATGGTGGAAAGCCACGGTATCGCGCGCACGCTGCAGACGTTTGAGGACATCTACCGGGGCGCGAGCTACGACGACCTGGTCCTCTAGGCACATCGCCTGGCAGAACTGCAGCCCCTCCGAACGCTGCAGGTTCCACGGCGTCCAGTCCAAGAGCACCCGGGGCAGCACCGGCAGGCCGCCTGCCGGTGGCGGCATGCACGTGTGATGCGTCTACTATTGCTAGAGTATTTTTGCCGGAACCAATCCGGCCCCCGCGGGCCAGGTCTGGCTCCGGGCGCAGGGGGCTATAGCTCAGCTGGTTAGAGCGCGGGACTCATAATCCTAAGGTCCTCGGTTCAAGTCCGAGTAGCCCTACTTTCAATTCTGCGGCGGCCTCCTCATCCGGGGTCCGCAACCACGGGAGCCGTGGCTGACGTCCGACGTCGGCCGCGGCTCCCTTTTTGTCGGGTTTCGTTGGGCCGGCACTTGCAGGCGTCCCGACACTGCGATAAGTTACTGATGAGTAACATATTGCCCGCGCGAAGCCCGCGCCCTTTTGGTCCCCGCTGATCGAGTGAAGGAACACCATGTCCAAAGCTGCCATCGACATCCACAACCTGCCCTACGCCGATGGCGATTTCTTTGCGTTCGAGCAGCTGCTCAGCGCCAAGGAGCAGGACAGGCTGGCCGAAGTCCGCGAGTTCCTCACCCGCGAAGTCCGGCCGATCGCCGTCGATTGCTGGAATCGCGCGGAGTTCCCCATGGACTTGATCCCGAAGCTCGCCGAAATCGACCTGGTCAGCCCCGTCCGGAGGCAGGGCTACTCGAACCTCTTCGCAGGCATCCTGCACGCGGAGGCCACCCGCGCCGACACGTCGATCGCGACGTTCATGGGCGTCCACGACGGGCTCTTCACGGGCTCCATCGAAGCCCTTGCCTCCCAGGAGCAGCAGGACGCGTGGCTTCCCGAGATCTACTCGCTCAAGAAGATCGGCGCCTTCGGCCTCACCGAACCCCTGGGCGGCTCCGACGTCGCCGGCGGTACGCGCACCACGGCACGGCGCGACGGCGATAACTGGATCCTCAATGGAGCCAAGCGCTGGATCGGCAACGCGACTTTCTCCGACTGGGTGGTCATCTACGCCCGCGATGTCGACGACAACCAGGTCAAAGGGTTCCTCGTGGACACCAAGACCGAGGGATACAGTGCCGTGAAAATCGAGAACAAGATCTCGCTGCGCACGGTGCAGAACGCTGACATCACGCTCGACAACGTTGTGGTGCCGGAGTTCTTCAAGCTCGCCAACGCCAACAGCTTCCGCGACACCAACAAGGTCCTGAAAGTCACCCGCCTGGCCGTGGCCTGGCAAGCGGTGGGCCAGCAGCTCGCGGCCTTCGACGTCGCCCGGCGCTACGCCGTGGAACGCAGCCAGTTCGGCCGTCCGATTGCCTCCTTCCAGCTGATCCAGCACCAGCTCGTGCAGATCCTCGGCAATGCGGTCAGCTCCATGGGCATGATGGTGAGGCTTTCCCAGCTGGAGGACGCGGGGGAGGCGAACGACGAGCAGTCCGCGCTGGCCAAGGCCTTCACCACCGCGCGGATGCGCGAAAGCGTGGCCCTGGGCCGGAGCATCCTCGGCGGGAACGGGATCGTGACGGACTTCGAGATGGCCAAAGTCTTTGCGGACGCCGAAGCCATCTACTCCTATGAGGGCACGCACGAAATCAACACCCTCGTCACCGGCCGGGCTATCACGGGCATTTCAGCGATCGTCTGACGGGCGCCAAACGGTCGCCGCGGCTGCCCGCGGGCGTCAATGGACGATCCGCGCATCAAAGACGGCGCCAAATGCTGCATCACGGACCCGGATTCAGGGGCGGGAGCAGAACCGACGGCCGAAGGTCCATCACGAAAGCCAGCGGGTTGACGTAGTCTTCGCCGCGGCGGACGCCCCAGTGGAGGCAGGGCGGGGACGGGCCGCAGTGGCCGGTCTGCACCTGCCCCAGGACATCGCCCTCCGCCACGGCGGACCCCGCCCTCAGTGAACTCGCCACCGGCTCGAAACTGCTGCGCAGCCCGTTGCCGTGATCGATCGTGATGACCGGCCGGTCCACCACCGTCCCGACAAAGCTCACCGTCCCGGCGGCGGGCGACTTGAGCGGGGCGCCATCGAAGGCCGCCTCAAGATCGACGCCGCGGTGACCGCTGAGCCACGGCTTGGCCGGGGGATCGAAGGCGCGGAGCACCGCCGGCCGCGGGCTCAGCGGCCAGCTCCAGGCGGACGCAGGGACCGGCCCCGCCCTCGGGGAGCCCCGGCCGGAGGAAATCGCAGCCCGGGCGGCGGCGTAGCCGGCGTCTGTAGCGTCGGCGTCGGCGGCGTAGGCATGGGCAGCGGCGGAGATATCGGCGTCGGCGGTGATGGGGGGAGGTGCCAGGAACAATGCCGCCAGGAGCTGTGCCGCCAGGAGCAGGGCCCGCAGGCCAAGTGGGAGCTTCATGGCCCCAGCCTGTCAAGGCAGCACCCCGGGCGGAATCTCCCGCCATGGCTATGTGGATAAGGTGCCCCCGGCCCCCGCCAAAGCCCCCGAACCCCGCACCGCTGCCGCGGCAAAACCGTCCTCCTGGGCGGGGCCGCTGTAGTACACTTGGTGGAGCAGTTTGCTGTGCCCTCACGCTTGTAAGTCGCGATATTCGTGATTGCCGAAGCCGGCACGCCTCATTCAGGGGTGCGGGGGAGCAGCAGCTGACTACGCGTATCCAGCCCTCCTCAAAAGAAGCCTGAAACTTCCGATGCGGAGGACTGCGCCCCCTGCGGTCCGTTCCACATGGCATGTCCATATGGCGCGGATGGGAAGCGCAGTGGATGCCAGGAGCAACGCCCGCCCCGGGCGAATGCTAAACAACCGTCAACTATTGGCAGGGTAAGAGGGCCATGGGCTCTCTCATGAATGACCTGCCGGAAGGAGCGTCGGCATGCCCGTCGTAACTATGCGCCAGCTGCTTGACAGCGGCGTCCACTTTGGACACCAGACCCGCCGTTGGAACCCGAAGATGAAGCGCTTCATCTTCACGGAGCGCAACGGTATCTACATCATTGACCTGCAGCAGTCGCTGTCCTACATCGACCGTGCCTACGAGTTCGTGAAGGCCACCGTTGCACACGGCGGCACCGTTCTCTTCGTCGGCACCAAGAAGCAGGCGCAGGAATCCATCGCCGAGCAGGCCACCCGCGTTGGCCAGCCCTACGTCAACCAGCGTTGGCTCGGCGGTATGCTGACCAACTTCCAGACGGTCTCCAAGCGCATCCAGCGCATGAAGGAACTCGAAGAGATCGACTTCGACGACGTCGCCGGTTCGGCTTACACCAAGAAGGAACTGCTGCTCCTTCGCCGCGAACTCACCAAGCTGGAAACCAACCTCGGTGGTATCCGCAACCTGACCAAGGCGCCGTCCGCGCTGTGGATCGTTGACACCAAGAAGGAACACCTTGCTGTCGACGAGGCCAAGAAACTGAACATCCCGGTTGTGGCCATCCTGGACACCAACTGCGATCCCGACGAAGTCGACTTCCCGATCCCGGGTAACGACGACGCCATCCGCTCCGTCAACCTGCTGACCCGCGTTGTCGCCGACGCCGTTGCTGAGGGCCTCATCGCCCGTAACCAGCGCGCCACCGGCACCACGGAAGCTCCGGAAGAGCCGCTGGCCGAGTGGGAGCGCGAGCTCCTCGAAGGCAACAAGGCTGAAGCTGCCGCAGCGCCCGCCGCTGAGGCTGCACCGGCTGCTGACGAAGCACCGGCCGCCGAAGCTGCTCCGGCCGCTGAGGACGCACCGGCTGCTGAAGAAGCACCGGCCGCCGACGAAGCCAAGTAGTCAGACAAGTAAATCTGGATCTCCCCACATGCGCTCAGCTGCATAGGGGGTACCGACAGGATGGCCGCTCACTCGGTGAGCAGCCGTCCTGTCGGTCCGTACACCACATAAATTTCTAGACAGAGGGGTTCACATGGCGAACTACACTGCCGCTGATATCAAGGCTCTGCGCGAGCGCACTGGCGCCGGCATGATGGATGTCAAGAAGGCTCTTGACGAAGCCAACGGTGACGCCGAGAAGGCCATCGAAATCATCCGCATCAAGGGCCTGAAGGGCGCCACCAAGCGCGAAGGCCGCTCCACCGCCGAAGGCCTGGTTGCCGCCAAGGTCGCCAACGGCGTCGGCGTGATGATCGAAGTCAACTGCGAGACCGACTTCGTCGCTAAGGCTGACAAGTTCATCCAGCTGGCCGACAAGGTCCTGGCTGTGGCCGTCGAGTCCGGCGCTGCCGACCTCGAGACCCTGCTCGCCACCGAGGTCGACGGCAAGCCGCTGTCCGAGGTCGTCATCGAAGAGGGCGCCGTTCTGGGCGAGAAGGTTGTTGTCCGCCGCGTCTCCCGCATCGAGGGCGCCACGGTCGACGCTTACCTGCACAAGACCTCCAAGGACCTCCCGGCCCAGGTCGGCGTGCTGTTCGCTGTTGACGGCGAAGGCGAAGCGGCTGCCACCGCAGCCCACGACGTCGCCGTTCACGTCGCCGCCATGGCTCCGAACTACCTCACCCGTGAGGACGTTCCGGCCGATCTCGTCGAGTCCGAGCGCCGCATCGCCGAGGAAACGGCCAAGGCCGAGGGCAAGCCCGAAGCTGCGATGACCAAGATTGTCGAAGGCCGCGTTACCGGCTTCTACAAGGGCGAGGTCCTCGTTGACCAGGCATTCGCCAAGGATGCCAAGAAGTCTGTCGCACAGGTCCTCGAAGAAGCCGGCGTCAAGGCAACTGCCTTCACGCGCTTCCGCGTCGGTTCCTAGTCAGACTGGCCAGACACCAGTCAGGCACTAGCCAGACACGCTAAGGGGGTGGTCACCACGGTGGCCACCCCTTTTGCATGCACCCGTGAGGCACCGTTTCCGGTCACGGCCGGAATGCCTCCTTGGGCGCCCAGCACGATAACCTAACTCAGAGTTCACCAACGGGAAGGCACCATGGAAACCGTCACCACTTCAGCCCAGCCAAAGAAGAACAGGCGCCGCGTCCTCTTGAAGCTCTCCGGCGAGGTCTTCGGCGGTGGGAAACTGGGCGTCGACCCGGATACCGTCCGCGGCGTGGCCAAGCAGATCGCCGCCGCAGTTCCCGATGTGGAGGTCGCAATCGTCGTCGGCGGAGGCAACTTCTTCCGCGGCGCCGAACTGTCCCAGAGCGGCATGGACCGCTCCCGCGCCGACTATATGGGCATGCTCGGAACCGTCATGAACTGCCTCGCGCTCCAGGACTTCCTTGAGCAGGCCGGGGTGGAAACGCGCGTGCAGAGCGCCATCACCATGGGCCAGGTCGCCGAGGCCTACATCCCCCGCCGCGCCATCCGCCACATGGAAAAGGGCCGGGTTGTCATCTTCGGCGCCGGCGCCGGCCTGCCGTACTTCTCCACGGACACCGTGGCCGCCCAGCGCGCCATGGAGGTCCACGCCGACGTCGTCCTGATGGCCAAGAGCGGCGTCGACGGCGTCTACACCGCCGACCCGAAGAAGGACCCGACGGCGGAGAAACTGCACCGCCTCAGCTACGACGACGCCCTCCGCCGCGACATCCGCGTGATGGACCAGACCGCGATGACCATGTGCAAGGACAACAACCTCACAATGGTGGTCTTCGGCATGGAAGGCGAGGGCAACGTCACCCGCGCCATCCGGGGCGAAGACCTGGGCACCGTCGTCACCCCCTAGCAACGGCTAGGATGTTTTCAGGACCTTTCCGCCGCCAGGCGGAAGACAAAAGCGCCCGGCGGAATACGGCAGGCGCACAAAGAAGACGTGCCGCGCCCCGGCCCCCGGGACGCACCAATTTCTGAGGAGAGACCGTGATCGAAGAAACCTTGCTCGAAGCCGGGGACAAGATGGACAAGGCAGTTGAGGTAGCCAAGGAAGACTTCGCCTCGATCCGGACCGGCCGCGCGACGCCTGGCCTGTACAACAAGGTCATCGTCGAGTACTACGGCACGCCGACGCCGCTGCAGCAGCTGGCCTCCTTTGCGGTCCCGGATGCCCGCACCATCCTCGTCACCCCGTACGACAAGACGGCCCTGCGCGACATCGAACGTGCCCTCAGCGACTCCGAGGTCGGCGCCAACCCGTCCAACGACGGCAACGTCATCCGGATCACCATTCCCGAGCTGACGTCCGAACGGCGCAAGGAATACGTCAAGATCGTCAAGTCCAAGGGTGAGGACGCGAAGGTGTCCATCCGCAACATCCGCCGTAAAGCGAAGGAAACGCTGGACAAGCTCGTCAAGGACGGCGACGCCGGCGAAGACGAAGGCGCGCGCGGTGAGAAGGAACTCGACGCCATGACCAAGGCACACGTGGACGGGATCGACGAGCTGCTCAAGCGCAAGGAAGCTGAGCTGCTCGAGGTCTGATGAATCAGGCACAGGAGGCCTCCGGGCCGCGCGCCCGGAGGCGGGGGAAGCAGCGCGAGAACCCAACGCCCAAAGCGGGCCGGAACCTGCCCGCCGCCACGGTGGTGGGCGTAGGCATGCTGGTATGCGTCCTCGGCGGCCTGCTGTTCCTCCCGCTGGGCTTCGTCCTGGTGACCGCCACCTTTGCGATCTTCGGCGTCTGGGAGATCTTCCGTGCGCTGGAGGCCGCAGGCACCCGCCTGCCGATCGTGCCGGTGATGGTCGGCACGGTCGCCATGCCGATCGCCGCCTACTTCGGCGGCCTCGAAAGCCTGCTCTTCGCCATGCTCGTCAGCAGCGTGGCGGTGCTGTTGTGGCGGACCCTGGAGGGCGCCGCCGGTTCGGCGCGGAGCATTTTCGCAGGGGTCTTCACCCTGTCCTGGGTGCCGTTCCTGATCAGCTTTGCGGCGCTGCTGCTGCACACCGCCGACGGCGAGACGCCGGTAGGCCTGTGGCCTGACGGGGTGATTCCGGCGGGTGCGTGGGAAATCGCGACCCTGCTGCTCCTGGTGGTAGCCAACGACACCTTCGGCTACCTCGTGGGCGCCTCCCTGGGCAAGCATCCGATGGCCCCCAAGATCAGCCCCAAGAAGACCTGGGAAGGCTTCGCCGGCTCGATCGCCGGGGCCGTCGTCGTGGGCGTGCTCGCCATGATCTTCGTGCTGGGCGAACCGTGGTGGTTCGGCGTCGTGCTCGCCGTGGGCATGGTGGCAGCCGCCACCGCCGGCGACCTCGCCGAATCCATGGTCAAGCGCGAGCTCGGCATCAAGGACATGAGCAGCATCCTCCCCGGACACGGAGGCGTCATGGACCGGCTGGACTCGATTGTCTTCGCCTCGCCGGTGGCGTTCATCCTGTTCTCGGCCCTCACCGCCGCCTAGAAGCACCGGACCAGCACTTCCGGCGCCTAGAATGGTGCCGAGCAAACCAGCCGAACGGCATCAAAGGAACAAAGTAACAGTGGACATTCAACGGCAGATTCCTGCGTCTTTTGACCGCGTGCAGCGGAACCAGTATGGCTACAACGCCAGGCAGGTCGACGATTTCCTGCAGCGCGCACGGGTGTCATTCGAAGCTCCGTCCTCGGCCTCCCGCGCCATCAAGAGCTCGGACGTCCGCGTCGTGTCCTTCGATCCCGTGAAGGGCGGCTACGCCGCCGCCGGCGTGGACGCCGCGCTGGACCGGCTCGAAGACGCCCTCGCCCGGCGTGAGCGCGATGAGCTCGTTGCCGAACGCGGCGAAGATGCCTGGCTGCGCGAAATCGGCCGGCTCGCGGGCGTCCTGCGCGGCCGCCTGCACCGCCCGGACGGCCAACGCTTCCGGCGCCCGTCCAAGCCCAAGGCCCGCAGCTACAACACCACCGACGTCGACGACCTCTGCCACGAGCTGATCGGCTACCTCGAGGAGGACCAGCCGCTGAGCGTGGACAACGTCCGGCGCGCCGTGTTCCGTCCCGCCGTGGGCCGGGAGGGCTACGAGGAAAGCCAGGTCGACGCATTCCTGGAGCGCGCCGTCGAGCTCATGGCGGCCATCGACTAGTCACGCCCCGCGCGGACCCACGCCTGGAGCCCCACCGGCCAACCACCCGCCCGGGTCACCGACGCCGGATCGCGACCGCAGGTTCAGCGTTGCCGGAGCCCCGCCCGGGTCAGCACGCCAGGGTCACCGTTCCGTCGCGAGCGGCCGTTCCGGGGTGTGCAGCCGGGTCATCAGCCGTGTCATTGTCCGCGGCACCCGGCCCCGCGTGGCCCGCGACACCAGGATCGTGACGGCGAACGCGGCCGGCACCGTCCATGCGGCGGGCTGCGCCAGCCACGACGGCGTCTGCGCAGCACCCAGCACCGAGCCGGCCACCATCGCACTGCCGCAGAGCACGCCGCCGGTCACCATGCCCGCGATAGCCCCGGCGTCCGTCAGTCCCCGCCACCAAATGCCCAGCAGCAGGACAGGGCAGATCGTGGACGCGGTAAAGGCAAACACGAGCCCCACGCTGCCGGCCAGTGCCAGCGACTCGGTCATCGACGCGATTCCCAGAGGCACCAGCGCCGAGATCAGCGCTGCCAGCCGGAAGCCCCGCACGCTGCCGCCGAACACGTCCTGGCTGATAACGCCGGCCAGAGAGACCACCAGGCCCGACGTCGTCGACAGGAACGCCCCAAACGCCCCCGCCACCACCAGCGCAGAGAGCAGGTCGCCGGCCGCCCCGCCCACCAGGCGGCCAGGCAGCAGCAGCACCAGGGCATCGGCCGGCCCGCTTTGGGCGAGGTCGGGGGCGTAGGCCCGGCCGATCATGCCGTAGGCCGTGGGGAACAGATAGAAGACCGAGAGCAGGCCCAGGACAATCAGGGTGGTGCGGCGGGCCGACTGTCCGTCCGGATTTGTGTAGAACCGGACCAGCACGTGCGGCAGGCCGAGGGTTCCGAAGAGCAGGGCCACGAGCAGCGAAATGACCTGATAGGGGCCCGAGGGTGCCAGCGCCGTCGGATTCACCGCGGGGGCTGCCTCCGCCGGGGAGCTGTTGCCGCCCAGCACCAGCAGCATGAACACGATGGGCACCGCCACCGCCGTCAGTTTCAGCCAGTATTGGAACGCCTGGACAAACGTGATGGAGCGCATCCCGCCCGCCACCACGGTGATGCAGACGACGGCGACCACCGCCACCGGGCCTACCCACGCCGGCAGCCCGGTGGTGATCCGGATGGCCAGGGCGGCGCCGTGGAGTTGCGGGACGATGTAGAGCCAGCCGACCAGGACCACCACCAGGCTTGTGACGCGGCGGACGGCACGCGAATCGAGGCGCGCCTCGGTGAAGTCAGGGATCGTGTAGGCGCCCGAGCGGCGCAGGGGAGCGGCGACGAACAAGAGCAGCATCAGGTATCCGGCCGTGTACCCCACCGGATACCACAGGGCGTCGGTGCCGGAGAGCAGGATCAGCCCGGCGACCCCCAGGAAGCTCGCAGCCGAGAGGTACTCCCCGCCGATTGCTGAGGCGTTCCACCACGGCTTGACCGTCCGGGACGCCACGTAGAAGTCCCCGGTGGTGCGCGAGATCCGTAACCCGTAGAAACCAATCACAGCCGTGGCGAGGGAGACGGCGGCGAACGCCGCGACGCCGACGACGGGGTTCACCGGCCGTTCACCCGGCCGCGTGGGTGGCCGCCCACCGGGCCCCGTACGTGGCCGTCCGCCGGGCCGTTCACGTGGGTCCTCACCTGTTCGGTCATTTGTCGCCGGCGAGGTCCCGGTAGCGGGCCTCGTTCCTGGCCGCGGTCCGCACGTACAGCCAGGCACTGAGGCCGATCACGGGATAGATCCCGGCCCCCAGCAGGACCCAGTCGAAGGGAAGGCCGGCAATCGTGGAGTCCGCCAGGCCGGGGACCAGCCCCAGCATCAGCGGGAAGGCGAGCATGATCAGCAGGAATCCCAGGGCCACCACGAGGCCCAGCCGGAGCTGGGACCGGATGAGCGAACGGACGAACAACTGCCCGGCGTCGGTCTCCTCCTCCGCTTCGCGGGAGGCTGCCGCGGAGCGCCCGCCGTTCAGGGCGGCGCTGTTTGCTGCGGTGCCGTTTGGTGTGGCGCTGTTTGGTGTGACGCTGCGCGGCGCCGTGACCCGGACCCTTGTCATGCCTGCGGCCGGATACGGGTTGCGCCGAGCTTTTCCCGGACAGCAGGCAGGTGCCGGCGGCTGATAGGCAGTTCAGCTCCAGCCACGGTGACGCTGGGCCGCGCTGCGGCGAGCTTCAAGTGGCTGACGTGGCTCAGTGCGATCAGGTAGGAGCGGTGGATGCGGACGAATCCGACGTCGGCCCACTGCTGTTCGAGGTCCGCCAGCGGAACCCTGATGAGGTAGCTGGCATCGGCGGTGTGCAGCCGGGCGTAATCACCCTGCGCCTGGACGTAGGTCACGTCCTCGCGACGGATCATTTTGGTGGTCCCGCCCAGGTCCACGGTGATCATTTCGGGTGCAGGGGCACCATCCTTGAGCAGTTCGCTGATGCGTCCGATCGACTTTGCCAGCCTTTCGGCCCGCACGGGCTTGAGGAGGTAGTCCACGGCCGCGAGCTCGAAGGCCTCCAGCGCGCAGTCCTCGTCGGCAGTGACGAAAACGACGGCGGGCGGGCGGGCGCTGCGGGAGATGGCCCGCGCAATGTCCAGCCCGGACAGCGCCGGCATGTGGATGTCGAGGAACACGGCGTCGACGTCTTCGGCCTCGAGGGCACGCAGGGCCTCGGCGCCCGAGGAAGCCCGGTGGATGGCGCCGATCCGGTCATCCCGGCCGAGCAGGAAGGCCAGTTCCTCAACGGCGGGGAGCTCGTCGTCGGCGACGAGGACGTTAATCATGGCTCTAGCGTACTGCCGCAGGCATTCTTGCCCGACCGGAATCAGGCATCGTGCCGGGGCTGGGACTTGGGGACGCGCATCGTGATCAGGGTGCCTTCGCCCGGTGCCGTCTCGATCACGAGGCCGTTCTCGTCCCCGTACACCTGCCGCAGGCGGGCGTCGACGTTGCGCAGCCCGACGTGGTCGCCGTCGCTGTGCCCGGCAAGGACGGAGCGGAGCTGGTCCGGGTCCATGCCCACGCCGTCGTCCTCGATCGTCACCTCCGCGAATGCACCCGAGTCGTTCGCCGTGATGGAGATGTGGCCAGGGCCTTCCTTGGCCTCAAGGCCGTGCCGGACCGCGTTTTCCACCAGCGGCTGCAGGCTCAGGAATGGAATCACCGTGCTCAGGACCTCCGGAGCAATCCGCAGGCTGACCTGCACGCGGTCCCCGAACCGGGCCCGCTCCAGGAGCAGGTAGCGGTCGATGCAGCGCAGTTCCTCGGCCAGGGTGGTGAAGTCGCCGTGGCGGCGGAAGGAGTAGCGGGTGAAATCGGCGAACTCCACCACGAGCTCGCGCGCCCGGACCGGATCCGTGTTGATGAAGGATGCGATCGCGTTGAGCGAGTTGTAGATGAAGTGCGGACTGATCTGGGCGCGGAGGGCGCGGACCTCGGCTTCCATCAGGAGCGTGCGGGAGGCGTCGAGCTCGGCCAGTTCCACCTGCGTGGCCACCCAGTCAGCCACCTCCCCGGTGGCGCGGACCAGTCCCGCCCCGGCGGCCGGCGCGAAGGCGGCCACCACACCCACCACACGCGTGCCGGTTTTGATCGGGGCGATCACGACGGCGCGCTCCACCTCCGGCGCCAGCGTCATGCCGCCGACGCCAGCGGCCAGGAGCTGGAGTTCGCCCGCCGGAATGACGGCGAGGTGGCCGCCGTCGAACACTTTTGACGCGAGCCCCATCAGGGCAGGCTTGAGCTCCTCGGCGGCGCCGTCCCACGCGAGCACGCCGGTTGTGTCGGTGATGGCGAGGGCATCGCAGCCCAGGATGCTGCGCAGCTGTTTGCTGGCCTTGGCCGCACCGGCAGGGTTCAGGCCGGTCCGCAGGTACTGGCCGGCCCGGGACGCGGCGTGGAGCGTCGTGTAAGTGGCGCGCTCGGCATCGGTGCCGAGGTCGCGGAAGGAGCGGAGGACCTGGAGCCCGACGGCGACGACCACCGTGATCGCCATGGCGATCACCGCGACGGCGGCGGCGGTGAACAGGGGAGAGTCCGGCATGATGCCCAGCCTACCGCCGGTGCCGGGGCTGACGGCTCTGGCACGTGCCCGGACAACGATGGCCGCGAAACAGGTGTATCGGGCGCCGTTTGGCGCAGCGCCGGGACCGCTGAGCGACGCAGGCTGCCCCGGCTGTGGTAGGTAGCCCACGTCACGGTGCACAGTGATTGCAGTCACATCGGCAGGATGGGTTGCAGGGTGCGTCCCGCGCAGACCACGGCAACCGGTGTGGACTCACCAGTCTCAATGAGGAGGAACCGATGGGTCACGACGCCCAAGAAACGGACGCTGCGGCGGCCGTGGACTTCAAGGAAGTCCAGTCGACGGAGCAGTTCCAGGAACTGCGCACCCGTCACCGCAGCTTTGTCTTCCCGCTATCCATTGCCTTTCTGCTCTGGTACTTCGCCTATGTCCTGCTGGCCGACTACGCGGTCGGATTCATGTCGATCAAGCTTTGGGGCAACATCAACGTGGGCCTGATCCTGGGCCTGCTGCAGTTTGTCTCCACGTTCGCGATCACCGGCTGGTACGTCAGCTATTCGAACCGCAAGCTGGACCCCATTGCCTCCGAGATCCGCCAGGAAATCGAGGGGCACGAATTCGACAAGCACGGCAACCCGGTTGGGGGGACAGCAAAATGACACTCATGGTTCCCGCGGTCAATGTCGCGGATCTCAAGGACACCACCCTGCTGAACATGGGCATCTTCGCCCTCTTCGTCGCGATCACCATGGTCATTGTGATCAGGGCCAGCCGCAACAACAAGACGGCGGCCGACTACTACGCGGCCGGACGTTCCTTCACGGGCCCGCAGAACGGCACCGCCATCGCCGGCGACTACCTCTCCGCAGCGTCCTTCCTGGGCATCACCGGAGCCATCGCCATCAACGGCTACGACGGCTTCATGTATTCCATCGGCTTCCTCGTGGCGTGGCTCGTCGCCTTGCTGCTCGTCGCCGAGCTGCTCCGCAACACCGGCAAGTTCACTATGGCCGATGTCCTCTCTTTCCGGCTCAAGCAGCGCCCCGTGCGCATCGCGGCAGCCATCTCCACGCTGGCCGTCTGCTTCTTCTACCTGCTGGCCCAGATGGCCGGTGCCGGCAGCCTCATCTCGCTGCTCCTGGGCATCAGTGACTGGGGCGGACAAGCCCTGGTGATCATCGTCGTCGGCGCCCTGATGATCATGTACGTCCTGATCGGCGGCATGAAGGGCACCACCTGGGTGCAGATCATCAAGGCCATGCTCCTGATCGCCGGAGCGGCCGTCATGACCTTCTGGGTCCTCGCGATCTACGGCTTCAACCTCTCCGACCTGCTGGGCGGCGCGGTGGAAACCTCGGGCAACCCGAACCTGCTCAACCCGGGACTGCAGTACGGCAAGACGGAGACCTCCAAGGTCGACTTCCTGTCCCTCGGCCTGGCCCTGGTGCTCGGCACCGCAGCCCTGCCGCACGTGCTGATGCGTTTCTACACGGTTCCGACCGCAAAGGAAGCCCGAAAGTCGGTGGTGTGGTCCATCTGGCTCATCGGTATCTTCTACCTGTTCACCCTGGTCCTGGGCTACGGCGCGGCTGCGCTGGTGGGTGCCGACACCATCAAGGCAGCCCCGGGCGGCGTCAATTCGGCCGCGCCGCTGCTCGCCTTCCACCTCGGCGGTCCGCTGCTCCTGGGCTTCATCTCGGCGGTGGCCTTCGCGACCATCCTGGCCGTCGTCGCCGGCCTGACGATCACCGCGGCGGCATCCTTCGCCCACGACATCTACGCCAGCGTCATCGCCAAGGGGAAGGCCGACGCCGCCACCGAGGTCAAGGTTGCCCGCCGCACCGTGGTGGTGATCGGGCTGCTGGCCATCGCCGGCGGCATCTTCGCCAACGGACAAAATGTCGCGTTCCTCGTCGCGCTCGCCTTCGCCGTGGCTGCCTCCGCCAACCTTCCGACCATCCTCTACTCGCTGTTCTGGCGCCGGTTCACCACCCAGGGAGCCCTGTGGAGCATGTACGGCGGATTGTCCGCGGCCATCATCCTGATTGCGCTCTCCCCGGTGGTCTCCGGGGCCAAGACGTCGATGATCCCCGGCGCCAACTTCGCCATCTTCCCGCTGAGCAACCCGGGCATCGTCTCCATCCCGCTCGCGTTCTTCCTGGGCTGGCTGGGCACCGTCCTGGACAAGCGGAAGGAAGACGCCACAAAGCAGGCCGAAATGGAGGTCCGTTCCCTGACCGGGGTGGGCGCCGAAAAGGCTACCAACCACTAGGAAGGCTGCACCAGCAGAGAAGCTCCCGTGCAGCAGCACGGGAGCTTCTCTGTGGATGGGCGCTTCGACAGGGTTTTTCGAGGTCAGCGCTGAGGCCTCAGCCGAATGTTCACCATCTTCAGCTCGTCGTGGCCCTCGAAACGGTAGGCCAGCTCCACACTTTTCGTGTCGCAGTCGATCGTTCCGGCCACGTCGGCGGCGTTGGAGCCGTTGTTGGAGCTGACGTTGAGGCTTGAAAAGTTCGGTTTACAGCTGCCGTCAAGCTCCAGGCTCTGCACCCCCGCGGCGAACTCCTCCGGCGAAATCTTCCGCATGAGGGCCGGATCCAGGTACTTCTCGTAGGCGGTGCTGACCTCACCGGCGATGAGCATCTTCGTGAAATCGTCAGCGATGCCCCGTGCCTGGTTGGTGGCTCCGCCCACCACGTTGAGCAGGACGACGGCGCCGGCACTTACCAGCAGGAGCACACCGCCGACGATCCCGAGGACAATCCACAGGGCCTTGCGGCTCTTTTTCGGGGGCGGCAGGGCGGCGCCGCCGTAGTAGGGCGGCGGCTGCCCCGGACCGCCGTAGTACGGAGGTGCGCCGTCGGCGGGTGGCGGGTAGCTGGGTGGCGGGTAGCTGGGTGCCGCGCCGGTCGCGGGTGGCGGGTAGCTGGGTGCCGCGTAGTTGGGCACCGCGGCGTCGGCGGGTGGCCCGGGCGGCGGGGCGTAGTACGGAACGGGCGGCTGGCCGGGCGCCGGGTGGCCGGCTGCAGGCTCATGCCCGGGCTGCGGCGGTACGGGGCGGTGTGGTTCCTCGGGACTGCTCACGGTTCAAGCCTTTCCGGCAGTCCAGACAAGCCACTGCCTGTTGCACTGGGCCGCGTGCGCGGACCCAAGGACTCAGGGGGACCCAACGGACACAGCCTAGCGCCGCGGCCGCCCACGGCACAGACGAAAAGCGGATCAGTTATCGGCGGATCCGCGCTCCAGCAGGGGCTGGATCCGGAACGGGATCAGCTCGCCCATCGCCAGTGCGGTATCGGTCCGGTCCACGCCGTCGCACGCCAGGATCTTGCCGTTGATCCGGAACAGGTCCTCGGCGTCGAGCGCCACCACCCGCAGGAGCAGATCCGCCGAGCCCGTCAGGCCGTAGCCCTCCAGGATTTCCGGAATCCCGGCGAGCTCGACGGCGAGGGGGCCGAGCTTCTGCTGCTGGACGTGGACGGAGATGAAAGCCATCAGCGGGTACCCCAGGGACACCGGGTTGATCCGCCGCTCGAAGGAGAGGAACACGTGCTTCTTCTCCAGCTGGGCCATCCTGGCCTGCACCGTATTGCGCGAGAGTCCGAGCTTCTGGGCGAGGGCAACCACGGTCCGCCGGGGGTCCCGCGCCATGGCCGAAAGCAGGCGGGTGTCAGTGCCATCCAAGGTTTGCATAATGCGCAAGATTAGCACGGTTGGCGGACACCAAACAGGGCATAATGCTCAATATTTTTGCGGGTGGTTGTACCCGATGAGCATTGTGAGTAGGGTCACAATTATCCGGGGCAACGGCGCCCGGGCGGCTGGCGCGCCGCGGGATCACGAGTCCTGCGAGTTCCGGTCAGACGACGTCAGAAGGTGCGGACAACAGTGTTTACCGACGACGCGGGCAAGGGCGGCATTGCCGCCGGGGGCCCCGGAAACAGTGAAAATTCTATGAGGCGGACGGGCGGCGACCTCGTCCAGCTCATCACCCCGGCGGGCGAGCGCATCAGCCATCCCGAGTTCGATCCCTGGCTCCAGGACGTCAGCGATGAGCAGCTCTGCGCGCTCTATGAGGACATGGTGGTCATCCGCCGGATCGATGCTGAAGCCACGGCCCTCCAGCGGCAGGGCGAACTGGCACTGTGGCCGCCACTGCTCGGCCAGGAAGCATCCCAGATCGGCTCGGCCCGCGCCCTCCGCGAGGACGACTTTGTCTTCCCGAGCTACCGCGACAACGGTGTCGCCTACTGCCGGGGAGTGAAGCCGGAGGACCTCGTCCGTGCCTGGCGTGGCAACGCCTCCGCCGGCTGGGACCCGTTCACCGTCAACGTTGCCACCCAGCAGATCATCATCGGCGCGCAGAGCCTGCACGCCACGGGCTACGCCATGGGCATCCAGAACGACGGCGCCGACTGTGTCGCCGTGGCCTACTTCGGCGACGGCGCCACGAGCGAAGGCGACGTCAACGAAGCCATGGTCTTCGCCGCGAGCTTCCAGGCGCCCGTCGTCTTCATCTGCCAGAACAACCACTGGGCCATTTCCGAACCCGTCCGGCTGCAGTCGCACATCCAGCTCGCGGACCGCGCCTCAGGCTTCGGCATCCCCAGCATGCGGGTCGACGGCAACGATGTCCTCGCCGTCATGGCAGCCACCCGCATTGCCCTGGACCGTGCCCGGCGCGGCGGCGGCCCCACCTTCATCGAGGCCGTGACCTACCGGATGGGCCCGCACACGACGGCGGACGACCCCACCCGCTACCGGGATGCCAACGAACTCGAGGACTGGGCCGCCAAGGACCCGATCAGCCGGATGAAGTCGCTGCTCGAGCGCAAGGGACTGCTGACCGCGGACCTCGAGGCCGCCGTCGCCGCGCAAGCTGACGCAGTGGCCAAGGAACTCCGGGCCGGCACCATCAACATGCCCGAGCCGCAGCCGCTGGATATCTTCAAGCACGTGTACAGCACGCCCAACTCCTGGCTGGACCGCCAGCAGGAGCACTACTCCCGTTACCTGGCTTCCTTCGGCGATCCCGCAGAAGCCGCTTCTGAAGAAGGTGCACGCTGATGACGCAGATGACCTTTGCCCGAGCCATCAATTCGGGCCTGCGCAAGTCCCTCGAAAACGATCCCAAGGTGGTCCTGATGGGGGAGGACATCGGCGCCCTTGGCGGTGTCTTCCGTGTCACCGACGGGCTGCAGAAAGACTTCGGCAAGCACCGCGTCGTGGACACCCCGCTCGCCGAGTCCGGCATCATGGGCACCGCCGTCGGCCTGGCATACCGCGGGTACCGTCCGGTGGTGGAGATCCAGTTCGACGGTTTCATCTACCCGGCGTTCGACCAGATCGTCAGCCAGGTCGCCAAGATGCACTACCGCACCCAGGGCGCGGTCAAGATGCCCATCACCATCCGCGTCCCGTTCGGCGGCGGCATCGGCTCGCCGGAGCACCACTCGGAATCGCCCGAGGCCTACTTCACCCACACCTCGGGGCTGCGCGTGATCAGCGTGTCCAACCCCCAGGACGCCTACACCATGATCCAGCAAGCCATCGCCTCCGACGATCCCGTCCTGTACTTCGAGCCCAAGCGGCGCTACCACGACAAGGGCGAGGTGGACGAGAGCGTCGACCTGAGCTCTGCCCTGTCCATGGAAAAGGCCCGTGTTGTCACCGAGGGCACGGACGTCACCCTCGTGGCCTACGGCCCGCTGGTCAAAACCGCCCGCGACGCCGCCATGGCGGCCGCCGACGAAGGCATCTCGGTTGAGGTCATCGACCTGCGCTCGCTGGCACCACTGGACTTCGCCACACTTGAGGCCTCGGTCCGCAAGACCGGCCGTCTGGTCATCACGCACGAGGCCAGCCAGTCCGGCGGCCTCGGCGCCGAAGTCGCCGCGAGCATCACCGAGCGCTGCTTCTACCACCTCGAGGCCGCTCCCGTCCGCGTGACCGGCTTCGATGTTCCCTACCCTTACTCCAAGCTGGAAATGCACCACCTGCCGGGCCTTGACAGGATTCTCGACGGCGTCGACCGCGCCCTCGGCCGCCCCAACTCCCTCAGCGGGCTGGAAGGATGAGCGCCACCATGATCAAGGAATTCAGGCTCCCGGACCTCGGCGAGGGACTGACGGAATCGGAAATCGTCGCCTGGAAGGTCGCGGTAGGGGACACCGTCACCCTCAACCAGATCATCGCCGAGGTAGAGACGGCCAAGGCCGTCGTCGAGCTGCCCTCGCCGTTTGCCGGCGTCGTCGCGGCCCTGCACGAACAGCCCGGCACCGTTGTTGAGGTCGGGAAGCCGATCGTCTCCTTCGAGATCGAGGGCGACGACGGCGCCGCCGGTTCCGGCGGCGGTGCTGGTGCGGACGGGGCCGCAGGCGGCAAGCGTGAGCCGAACCTCGTGGGCTATGGCGCCGTCCTGGAAGCGTCCGGCCGTCCGGCCCGCCGCGCCCGCACCTTCGCGGCCCCGGCGGCCCCTCCGGCCGTCGCGGCCGAGCCGGTGGCACCCGTACGTGCTGCTGAACCGGCCGTCTCTGCGCCGGCCGAATCCAACCCGGTCGAAACCTCGGCGGCATCCGCGGCGGGGGAGCGCCCGCGGTCCACGCCTCCGGTGCGCAAGCTGGCCAAGGATCTCGGCGTCGACCTTGAGGCCGTGCCCGGTACCGGGGAGCGCGGGCTCATCACCCGCGACGATGTGCTGAACTTCGTCGGCGGCGGGGACCTGCCCGCGGCCGCCCAGGAGCCCGCCGGTGCGACGGCGCAGGCCGCAGGGCTTGTCCAGGCCCCGGGCGAGCGCGAGACCCGCACGCCGATCAAGGGCGTGCGGAAGTTCACGGCCGCCGCCATGGTGGCCAGTGCCTTCACCGCGCCGCACGTCACCGAGTTCCTGACCGTCGACGTCACGCCCACGATGGAGCTGCTGGCGCGGCTCAAGGCCAGTCGCGCGTTCGCCGGGTACAAGCTCACCCCGCTGACGCTCGTGTCCAAGGCCGTGCTGATTGCGTTGCGCAACCACCCGACCCTCAACGCCCGCTGGGACGAGGCCAACCAGGAGATCGTCCAGTTCAACTACGTGAACCTGGGCATCGCGGCCGCGACCCCGCGGGGGCTGACGGTTCCGAACATCAAGGACGCGGACCGGATGTCCCTCATGGATCTCTCCTCGGCCCTGACGGAACTGACGGACACGGCCCGGGCCGGGAAGACAAGCCCTGAGGCGCTCTCCGGCGGCACGATCTCCATCACGAACATCGGCGTCTTCGGCATTGACGCCGGCACACCCATCCTGAATCCGGGCGAGGCAGCCATCCTGGCCCTCGGTGCGGTCCGGAAGATGCCGTGGGAGTACCAGGACGAGGTCGCGCTGCGCCAGGTCATGACGCTCAGCCTGTCCTTCGACCACCGACTGGTCGACGGAGAGCAGGGCTCGCGGTTCCTCCAGGACCTCGGCGCCATGCTGGCCGATCCGGGCATGGTCCTCGCGATGGTCTAGGTCCCTCTACACAGCTGCCGGCTGCCCCGTCCGAAAGGAAGGGGCAGCCGGCAGCTTCGTGGTGTGCGGGCTACATTGGGCGGGGTTGTCGCCGTCCCGGGGCACATGGAGGACAATTTTCGACGGCGGCGGCCCGGTTGACGGCGTGTCCATGCCAAAGTCCGCATGGGGTGGACACGTGGGCGGTGGACACGTGGACCGGTGGACCCGGGAGGGCGCCCGGGGCGGGGGAGTTGCTTAGCCGAGCGGCTCGGTGGGGGCCGGTGCCAGGAGCGCGGCCAGCGCCATGCTTTCCAGCAGCGGACGCGCGCGGCGGACCCCGATCCGGCGCCCGTGGCTACGCACCGAGTGCGGGGTCGAGTTGATCAGCCCGAACGTGGCATGCGCGCGCATCCGCAGTTCGGCGGCCTCCGTGCCCTCGTGCAGTCCGGCCAGCACGTCCACCCAGAGTTCAACATAGTTGCGCTGAAGCGTGCGGACCTCGGCCTGGTCCTCGCCGGCCAGGTTGCTGAAGTCCTGGTCCTGGACCCGGATGACGTCCGGGTTGCTCAGCGCAAAGTCGACGTGGAAGGCCACCAGCCCGCCCAACGCCGCCAGATCGCCGTCGGAATCGGCCACCACCCTGCGGCCGCCGTCGAGCAGGTCCTGGCTGACACTGAGCAGCAGGGCGCCGAGGACGGCCTGCTTGCCGGCGAAGTGACGGTAGACCGCCGGTCCGCTGACGCCGGCCGCGGCCCCGAGATCCTCCAGGGAAACGCGGTTGAAGCCCTCCAGGGCAAAGAGCGCGGCGGCGGCGGACAGGAGGGCCTGCCGTCTGTTCGCCTTGGCCTGGCTGCGCTGGGTTGAGGCTGCCTGGGTCGGGGCTGCCTGCGCTGACGGAAGCTGGGCAGTCTGGCTGGGCTCGGTCACCGGCGCATCCCCTCTTTACAAAATGATCCCTGTGTTGGACATCACAGTTAATAGAGACTAACCTAAATCTCAGTTATGCGGTACTAACCGAAATAGTCGGGCGGCCTGAGTTGCCGCTCCGGCGCGCAAGTCCGCGCAGGTCAGGGAACGGAAACAGTCAATGGAGACAATCGCCAGCCGGGTGGATGCGACGAGCACCGCCTACGCCGCGAACCGGGAGGCCCAACTGGGGCTGGCCGGCGAGCTGAGGGAACGGCTCGCCACCGCCGCGCTGGGCGGGCCCGCGAAGTCCCGGGAACGCCACGTGGCGCGCGGCAAGCTCCTGCCGCGCGAGCGCATTGACCAGCTGCTCGACGATGGCAGCCCCTTCCTGGAGATCGCCCCGCTGGCCGCGGACGGCATGTACGACGGCGACTCGCCCGGTGCCGGTGTCATTGCCGGCATCGGGCTGGTGCACGGCCGCCAGGTGCTGGTCATTTCCAACGACGCCACGGTCAAAGGCGGCACCTATTATCCGATGACGGTGAAGAAGCACCTCCGCGCGCAGGAAATCGCCCTGGAGAACCGGCTGCCCTGCATCTACCTCGTGGACTCCGGCGGGGCGTTCCTGCCCAAGCAGGACGAGGTCTTCCCGGACAAGGAACACTTCGGCCGGATCTTCTTCAACCAGGCCAGGATGTCCGCGGCGAAGATCCCGCAGATCGCCTCCGTGATGGGCTCCTGCACCGCCGGCGGCGCGTACGTTCCGGCGATGAGCGACGAGACCGTGATTGTCCGCAACCAGGGCACCATCTTCCTGGGCGGCCCGCCGCTGGTGAAAGCCGCGATCGGTGAGATCGTCACGGCGGAGGAACTCGGCGGAGGCGACGTGCACTCGAAGATCTCCGGGGTCACGGACCACCTGGCCGAGAACGATGAGCATGCCCTCCAGATCGTCCGGGACATCGTCTCCACCCTGCCGAAGCCTGCCGCGCCAGTCTGGGACGTGGACACCGTCGTCGAGCCCGTTGCCGACCCGGATGAGCTCTACGGTGCCGTGCCCACGGACGTCAACGCCCAGTACGACGTGCGTGAGGTCATCGCCCGGCTGGTCGATGGCAGCCGGTTCCATGAGTTCAAGAAGAACTACGGCACCACCCTGGTCACGGGCTTCGCCAAGCTGCACGGCCACCCGGTGGGCATCGTGGCGAACAACGGCGTGCTGTTCAGCGAGTCCTCGCTCAAGGGCGCGCACTTCATCGAACTGTGCGACCAGCGCGGCATCCCGCTGATCTTCCTGCAGAACCTCTCCGGCTTCATGGTCGGCAAGGACTACGAGCAGGGCGGCATCGCCAAGAATGGCGCCAAGATGGTCACCGCCGTCGCCACCGCCAGGGTCCCCAAGCTGACGGTCGTGATCGGCGGGTCCTTTGGCGCCGGCAACTACTCAATGTGCGGACGCGCCTACTCCCCGCGCTTCCTCTGGATGTGGCCGGCGTCGCGGATCTCCGTCATGGGCGGCAACCAGGCCTCCAGCGTGCTCGCCACCGTGAAGCGGGACCAGTACGAGGCCCGCGGCGAGGAATGGTCCGCCGCGGACGAGGAAGCCTTCAAGGCCCCCATCAAGCAGCAGTACGAGGACCAGGGCAGCCCTTACTACTCCACCGCCCGCCTCTGGGACGACGGCGTGATCGACCCCGCGGACACCCGCACCGTCTTGGGACTGGCGCTCGACGTCGTCTCCCGCACCCCGCTGCCGGAGACTTCCTTCGGCCTCTTCCGGATGTGAGCCAGCCATGAATCTTTCTTCGCCGACCATCTCTTCGCCCACCACGCCTTCCGTGGCCACTCCTCCAGCCACCCCCACAACCGGCACCCCGCTGTTCGGCACCGTGCTCGTCGCCAACCGCGGCGAAATCGCCTGCCGCGTCATCCGGACCCTGCGCGCCCTGGGCATCCGTTCGGTCGCCGTCTATTCCGACGCCGACGCCGACGCGCGGCACGTGGGGGAAGCCGACTTGGCGGTCCGGATCGGGCCCGCCGCGGCCACCGAGAGCTACCTCAAGATCGAGGCCATCATCCAGGCCTGCCGCGACACCGGCGCCGAGGCCGTGCACCCCGGCTACGGCTTCCTGAGCGAGAACGTCGACTTTGCCCGCGCCCTCGAAGCCGCCGGCATCACGTTCATCGGCCCCGGCGTCGAATCCCTGAACGTCATGGGCGACAAGATCCGCTCCAAGAACCACGTCACCGGCTACGGCGTCCCCGTGGTCCCGGGCATCGCTGAACCCGGCATGACCGACGCGCAGCTGATCGAGGCCGCGGCCGGCGTCGGCTTCCCGTTGCTGATCAAGCCCTCCGCCGGCGGCGGCGGCAAGGGCATGCACATCGTCGAACGCGCCGAGGACCTGGAAGCCACCCTGGCCACCGCACGCCGGGTCGCCGCGAGTGCTTTCGGCGACGACACCTTGTTCCTGGAACGGCTCGTGCTCACCCCGCGGCACATCGAGGTCCAGATCCTGGCGGACAACCACGGCAACGTCATCCACCTCGGGGAGCGCGAGTGCTCGCTGCAGCGCCGCCACCAGAAGGTCATCGAGGAAGCACCGTCCCCGCTGCTGGAATCCCTGCCCGACGGGGCGGAGATCCGCGCCCGGATCGGCGAAGCCGCCTGCCAGGCCGCGCGCAGCGTCCACTACTCCGGCGCCGGGACCGTGGAATTCCTGGTCTCGGACGCCGCCCCGGACGAGTTCTTCTTCATGGAGATGAACACCCGCCTGCAGGTCGAACACCCCGTCACCGAGATGGTCACCGGCATTGACCTCGTCGAATGGCAGGTGCGCATCGCCGCCGGCGAGGAACTCACGGTGACCCAGGCCGACGTCGTGCTGACCGGCCACTCGGTGGAGGCACGCGTCTACGCTGAGGTGCCAGAGAAGAACTTCCTGCCGTCCATCGGACAGGTCGTGCTGCTGGACGAACTGCCGGACACCGCGAGTGGCAAGGTCCGTGTCGACTCGGCCCTGCTGGAGGGCCTCCAAATCTCGAGCAGCTACGACCCGATGATTTCCAAGGTCATCGCGTGGGGCGAGGACCGGGCTGAGGCTTTGGACACCCTCGATGAGGCGCTCGCCGGGTATACCGCGCTGGGCATCGACACCAACGTCGAATACCTGCGGCTGCTGATCAACGACGCCGACGTCCGCGCCGGACGGCTCGACACCGGCCTGATCGAACGGAAAATGCCGGAGTTCTCCTTCCGGCACCCGGGCGACTTCGAGGTGGCCGCTGCTGCCGTCTTCGCCGCTGCGATGCACGAGCATGAAACGCAGGACGCCGGGACAGGCCCCTGGCATCTCGGTAACGGGTGGCGGCTCGGTGCAGCTGCCCCGCGCCGGATCAGCCTGGGGACCCCCGACGGCGGTATCGCCACGGTGCAGGTATCCGGCTCCTTGGCGCGGGGGACGGCGACCGTGGCAGTCAACGGCGGCCCGCGACGCCCGGCATCATTTCGGTCCACCAAGCGAGGCACCGCGGAGTTGACTCTGGGCGACGAATCCCGCAGCTACGCGCTGGCGCCTGTCCACCGCGGGCCCGTCCCCCCTGGCCCCGGCAACCCGATGCCAACGGAAGTGTTCCTCGGCAACGAGGGCTGGTCCTGCCGGCTCGAGGTGCTCACCCGGGAGACCCGGCTCGCCCGGGTGCTGGCCGCGATCGAACGCGAGGAAGGCGCCGCCGACCCGGCGGTGCGCTCGCCGATGCCCGGCACCGTGGTGTCGGTGTCCGTCGGCAACGGCGACGCCGTGGAGGCCGGCCAGGTCCTGCTCTCGGTGGAAGCCATGAAGATGGAGCACCAGCTCGTGGCGCCCCTGGACGGAACCGTCCACATCAGCGTCGGCTCCGGCCACCTCGTCAAGGCCGATCAGGTGGTGGCAACGATCCACCCCGCTGTTCCGACTGAACCCTCGAAAGCAGAGGACACGATCGAGGAAGCCGTCATCGCGATGGGCGCGGCCGAATGACGGAACCGCACTGATCCCACCGCCTCCACCCCGGCTCACCAACCCCGGCCCACCCAACACCTTTCAACAGACCACAGATGTACCTCAGAAACAGGAGTCACCCCATGGCAGATTTTGAACTCAGCGAGGACTACCAGATCCTTAGCGACACCGTCCGCGAATTCGCCGACGAAGTGGTGGCCCCGGTCTCCGCCAAGCACGACGAAGAGCACAGCTTCCCCTACGAGGTCGTCTCCCAGATGGCGGACATGGGCCTGTTCGGCCTGCCCTTCCCGGAAGAGTTCGGCGGCATGGGCGGGGACTACTTCGCCCTGGCCCTGGCCCTGGAACAGCTCGGCCGGGTGGACCAGTCTGTCGCGATCACCCTCGAGGCCGGCGTCTCGCTCGGTGCGATGCCGATCCACCGCTTCGGGAATGAGGCGCAGAAGCAGGAATGGCTGCCGCTGCTGGCCTCCGGCAAGGCGCTCGCCAGCTTCGGCCTGACCGAGCCGGAAGCCGGCTCGGACGCCGGCGGCACCAAGACCACCGCCAAGCTGGGCGGTGGTGAGTGGGTCATCAACGGCAACAAGGAGTTCATCACCAACTCCGGCACGGACATCACCAGGCTCGTCACCGTCACCGCGGTGACCGGCCAGGAGGAACGCGCGGACGGCAGCATCAAGAAGGAAATCTCCACCATCCTGGTGCCCACCAACACTCCGGGCTTCACAGCGGAAAAGGCCTACAACAAGGTCGGCTGGAACGCCTCGGACACCCACCCGCTGACGTTCAACAACGTCCACGTCCCCGAGGAGAACCTGCTCGGCACCCAGGGCCGCGGCTACGCCAACTTCCTCTCCATCCTGGACGAAGGCCGGATCGCGATCGCGGCCCTGGCCGTCGGCGCGGCCCAGGGCTGCGTGGACCAGTCCGTGAAGTACGCCAAGGAACGCAGCGCGTTCGGGCAGAACATCGGCAAATACCAGGCCATCGCTTTCAAGATCGCCCGGATGGAAGCCCGCGCCCACACGGCCCGCCTGGCCTACTACGACGCGGCCGCCCGGATGCTTGCCGGCAAGCCGTTCAAGACGCAGGCGGCCATCGCTAAGATGGTCGCAGGCGAGGCAGCCATGGACAACGCGCGGGACGCCACCCAGGTGTTCGGCGGCTATGGCTTCATCAACGAATTCACCGTGGCGCGCCACTACCGCGACTCCAAGATCCTTGAAGTCGGCGAGGGCACCACGGAGGTCCAGCTGATGCTGATCGCCCGCGAACTGGGACTGTAGCCGGCCGGAAGGATCACCGATGATCAACAAAGTTGTTGCCAGCGCCGCCGAGGCTGTCGCGGACATTCACGACGGCGCCTCCCTCGCCGTCGGCGGGTTCGGGCTGTGCGGCATTCCCGTGACGCTGATCGAGGCCCTGCATGAGCGCGGTGCCACGGACCTGGAAACCGTCAGCAACAACTGCGGCGTCGACGACTGGGGCCTCGGGATCCTGCTCAAGGACGGCCGGATCCGGCGCACCATCAGCTCCTACGTGGGGGAGAACAAAGAGTTCGCCCGGCAATACCTTTCCGGCGAGCTGGAGGTGGTCCTCACCCCGCAGGGCACGCTGGCCGAAAAGCTGCGCGCCGGCGGCGCGGGTATCCCCGCGTTCTACACCCCGGCCGGCGTCGGCACCCAGGTGTCCGACGGCGGGCTGCCGCAGAAGTACGACGCCGACGGCAACGTCGCGATTGCCTCCGCCCCGAAGGAAGTCCGCAGCTTCCACGGCGCCGAGTACGTGCTGGAGGAATCGCTGACACCGGACTTCGGGCTCGTGCACGCCTGGAAGGGTGACCGCCACGGCAACCTCGTCTTCCACGCCACGGCCATGAATTTCAACCCGCTGTGCGCCATGGCAGGGAAGATCACCATCGCCGAGGTCGAGGAGCTCGTGCAGCCGGGGGAGCTGGACCCGGAGCACGTCCATGTACCAGGGATCTTCGTCCAGCGCGTGGTTCTCGCCCCGCAGGGCGAGAAACGCATTGAGAAGCGGACGGTTGCGGTGGCCGCCGGTGCCTCCGGCGCACCAAAACTGTCGCCAGAGCAGGCAGGAGCCTAGCCGTGGAAACGAACAAAGCCGCAGAGGCCCCGCCCCGTCCCGAGGCCGTGCGCCACGAATACCGGCGCTCCGCCGTCGAACACGAGGCCGGTACTGAGGGCAAGGGCTGGACCCGCAATGAACTCGCGGCCCGCGTGGCGCAGGAACTGCACAACGGCCAGTACGTCAACCTCGGCATCGGCATGCCGACGCTGATACCCAACTACATTCCCGCCGGCGTCGAGGTGGTGCTGCATTCGGAGAACGGCATCCTGGGCGTCGGGCCGTACCCGGCCGAGGATGAAGTCGACCCGGACCTGATCAATGCCGGCAAGGAAACCGTCACGGTCAACAAGGGCGCGGCGTTCTTCGATTCCGCCGCCTCCTTCGGCATGATCCGGGGCGGCCACGTCGACGTGGCCGTGCTCGGCGCGATGGAGGTCGCCGCCAACGGCGACCTCGCCAACTGGATGATCCCGGGCAAGATGGTCAAGGGCATGGGCGGCGCGATGGACCTGGTGTTCGGGGCCAAGAAGGTGATCGTGATGATGGATCACGTGGACCGCAACGGCAAGCCGAAAATCGTGGAAACCTGCACGCTGCCGTTGACCGGCAAGGGCTGCGTGGACCGGATCATCACCGACCTCGCCGTGATCGACGTCGTGACCGAGGGCGGGAAGTCCCGGCTGGTGCTGCGGGAACTGGCGCCGAACGTGTCTGTGGAGGACGTCGTGGCGGCCACCGGAGCCGAACTCTTTGAGGAAGACCAGGAACTGACCGTATGAGTGATGCAGGCACGACTTCACCGGGCACGGGCGCGCACCCGGGTACCGGCACCCCCCGGGTGATCGAGCAGCGCGGCCTCTATTTCGATGAGCTGGAGGAGGGCGTGGTCTACGCCCACCGGCCGGGCCGGACGCTCACGGAGACGGATAACGTCCTGTTCACCACCATGACCATGAACACCCAGGCCCTGCACCTCGACGCGGCCTGGAGCGCCGGGCAGCCGTTCGGCCAGCGGCTGATGAATTCGATGTTCACCCTGGCCACCGTGGTGGGCCAGTCCGTGCCGCAGCTGACCCAGGGCACCATCATCGCCCAGCTCGGCCTGACGGATGTGTCTTTTCCGCACCCGCTGTACCACGGGGACACCCTGTACACGGAGACGGTGGTGACCGGGAAGAGGCTGTCCGCGTCCCGCCCGGGGCAGGGCATCGTGACCATGCAGCACACCGGACGGAACCAGCACGGGGACGTGGTGGCGCTCGCCGCCCGCAGCTGCCTGATGTGGACACGCGAGGCCCACGCCGCTGCCGAGCTGGAAGCGGCGCAAAAGGGGAGAATAGAGACATGAGTTTCCTGATGGGCCCTGCCCTGCTGTTCTGCCCCGCCGACCGCCCCGAGCGGTACCAAAAAGCCGCGGAACGCGCCGATACCGTGATCGTGGACCTTGAGGACGCCGTCGCCCCTGCCGACAAGCAGCGGGCCCGCGGCGCCATCCTTGCCCAGCTTGGCGCCACCGGCGACGTCCCGGAACTGGATCCGTCCCGCACGATCGTCCGGGTCAACCCGGCCGGCACGGACGAGTTCGAGAAGGACATGCACTGCCTCAAGCACACGCCGTACCGGCACATCATGCTGGCCAAGGCGGAGAGCGCTGCCCAGCTGAGGGAACTCGAGGGCTACAGCGTGATTGCCCTCTGCGAGACGGCCGCCGGCGTCCTCAACGCCGCCGCCATCGCCGCCGAGCCCAATGTGGTGGCCCTGATGTGGGGTGCGGAGGACCTGCTGGCATCGCTCGGCGGAACTTCCAGCCGGGCGGAGGACGGCAGCTACCGGGCCGTCGCGCTGCACGCCCGTTCCAGCGTGCTGCTGGCCGCCGGCGCCTTCGGCAAGGACGCGATCGACGCCGTCTACGTCAACATCCCGGATCTGGCCGGACTGGCACTTGAATCACGTGACGCGGTGGCGTCCGGATTCTCGTCCAAGGCCTGCATCCATCCGGACCAGGTGGCCGTGGTCCGCGAAGCCTATGCACCCTCGGAGGCCGACGTCTCGGCAGCCGCGGAGTTGCTCGATGCCGCCTCCGCGGCAGGCTCGGGCGTCTTCCAGTTCAAGGGCAAGATGGTCGACGGGCCCATCCTCAAGCACGCCGCGTCCACACTGCGCCGCGCGGGCCGCGTCGGGTCCTGACCGCGGGCCGGATGCCCACCGGCGTGTGCCAACCAACGTGTGCCCACAACGTGTGCCCACCAGCGTGTGCCCACCAGCGTGTGCCCGGGTGAAGCTCTGCCGTGTGAAACTCGCCGATTCGCCACAGATGGCCGGATTGGCTGGGCCTATTGCGGCCATCTGCGTCAATTGGGTGCCCTGTGGCTCTGAATCCTCGACCATTCTCCGAGGCCTTGTGCCGATGCGTCCCTGGGTGGCCGGCGTCCCGGGGCTGGCGCCGGGCAACTTCGTGGGTGCCGAGGTGGGATCCTGCCGGGCTGGACTTCGCCGATTCGTCACAGATGGCCGGATTGGCTGGGCCTATTGCGGCCATCTGCGTCAAATGGGTGCCCTGTGGCTCTGAATCCTCGACCATTCTCCGAGGCCTTGTGCCGATGCGTCCCTGGGTGGCCGGCGTCCCGGGGCTGGCGCCGGGCAACTTCGTGGGTGCTGAGGTGGGATCCTGCCGGGCTGGACTTCGCCGATTCGTCACAGATGGCCGGATTGGCTGGGCCTATTGCGGCCATCTGCGTCAATTGACTGTGGCTCTGAATCCTCGACCATTCTCCGAGGCCTTGTGCCGATGCGTCCCTGGGTGGCCGGCGTCCCGGGGCTGGCGCCGGGCAACTTCGTGGGTGCCGAGGTGGGACTCTGCCGGGCTGGACTTCGCGATTCGCCACAGATGGCCGGATTGGCTGATCGTTTTGCGGCCATCTGCGTCAAATGGGTGCCCTGTGCCGCGCAACCCCAGGCCCGTGCCCCGCATTTGTGCCACGTGTCCCGTGTGGCCGTCATGAACTGGACCTGCTCAGTGTGGCCGTCATGAACTGGACATGCTCAGTGTGGCCGTCATGAACTGGACATGCTCTGTGTGGCCGTCATGAACTGGACATGCTCTGTGTGGCCGTCATGAACTGGACATGCTCATTGCTGCCTCCAAGAACCGGACATGTTCAGCGGCGCCAGAGATAGCGGTTCTCCGGCCGGCCCGCGGCTCCGTAGCGGGGCGTCAGCCGGGCATGGCCGTGAACCACGAGGTACTCGAGGTAGCGGCGGGCGCTGACCCGGGACAGGCCCAGTTGCAGCGCCAGGCCGGCCGCGGAGACGTCCTCCGGACTGGCCTTCAGTGCCTCGATGACCGCGTCCAGGGTGGGGCGCGACAGTCCCTTGGGCAGCCGTACGGCGGCCTGGTCTGGCTGGGCGGGCTGACCCGCCGGGGTTTCCGCCACCGCGGACCGGCGGGAGGGCGCCACCAGGCGGTCGATGCTCGCCTGGTCAAGCGGCCCGGAAGCGCCGGAGGCCAGATCGTCCCGCAGCATGACGTACTCGTCGAGCCGTTCGTTCAATGCCTGCGAGGAGAAGGGCTTGACCAGGTAGTGCAGCACCCCGCCGGCCATCGCGCCGCGGACCGTGTCCAGCTCCCGGGACGCGGTGATCACGAGGACATCCACGGGCCGCCGGCGCGCGCGCAGCCGCTGCAGGACGTCCAGGCCGGACATGTCCGGCAGATGGATGTCCAGCAACACCAGCTCCGGGCCCAGCTCCGCGGCCAGATCGATGCCCTGCTGCCCGGTGTGGGCCATGGCCACGACGTCGAATCCGCCGCGTGCCAGTAGGAACCCGTGATGGATCCCGGCCACTGCTACGTCATCGTCAATGATGAGGGTGCGTATGGCGTTCATTGGTTTTGTAGTTCCGCCTCTTTTGTTCTGAGCACTACCGAGAAGCAGGCTCCGCCCAACGCCGATGAGGATACTGCCGCCCGGCCTCCGCGCCGGAGGGCAACCCGCTGGACCAGGGCCAGCCCAAACCCGCGGCTGTTGATTCCCTCGGACTCCTTGCTGGTCACGCCGGGCTCGAACACTTTAGCGCGTTCAGGAACCGGGACGCCGGGTCCGTCGTCCTCCACCACGATGGTCCGCCCGCCGTCGGCGCTCTCGCCCAGCCGGATGGCAACAGTGCTGTCGTAACCCGCAGCGTCCACAGCGTTGTCGATCAGGTTGCCCAGCACCGTGATGACGTCGCCCGAGTCATCAACCGAACACAGCGAATCCGGGCTGACGATGATCTCGATGCCGCGCTCGGCGCAGACCGTGGACTTGGCGATCAGCAGCGCCTGGACCCCGTGGTCGGTGATTCCGGCCGCCAGCGGCCGGTTCGCGAACACGGCGTCGTTGTGGCTGCGGCCCAGGTATTCGATGGCTTTGTCCTGCTTTCCAAGCTCCAGCAGCCCGGAGATGACGTGCAGTTTGTTGGCAAATTCGTGCGCTTGGGCGCGGAGTGCCTGCGTCACGTCCACGGCGCCGTCGCGGTCACGCAGGACGGTGTGGAGCTCCGTGCGGTCGCGCAGGATCAGCACCTTGCCGACTTCGCGGCCGTCGACGGTGGCCGCATTGACCTTGCCCAGCAGGATCCGTTCACCCGAGAGCACCAGTTCCTCCGTGGCGGATCCGGCCGAGAGCAAGCGGAGGACCGCCGGTTCCAGGCTTGCCGCTGCAGGGGTCCCGGTGATGTCCCCTGCCAGGGCGAGCAGGCGGCGTGCCTCATCGTTGACCAGCGCGACCCTGCCGTCGGCGTCCACGGCCACCAGTCCTTCACCCAGGCCGTGGAGCATGGCGTCGCGCGTTTCCAGCAGGGCAGCGATGTCCTCGGGCTCGAGTTTGTAGATCCGCCGCCACACCAGTTTCGAGACATACATCGCGCCCAGCGAACTCAGCAGTGCCGCCCCGAGCAGCCAGCCGAACAGCTGCGGCATGTCCTCATGGAGGTCGGCGGCCAGGGTGCTCTCCAGCACCCCCACGGATGCGGAGCCGATCACGGCGCCGGCCGCATCGAAGATGGGAACCTTCACCCGCCAGGACTCACCGAGCGTGCCCGTCTGGGTACCCACGTAGATCTCCCCGGACAGCGGCACGGACGGATCGGTGGAGACCGGCCGGCCGATTTCCGCCCGATTGGGGTGCGACTGACGGACCCCGTGCCGGTCCGTCACCACCACATAGGTGACGTTGGATGCCTGCCGGATGACTTCCGCGATCGGCTGTATTGTCTGGGCCGGCGACGATGTGCCGAACGCGTTGATGACCGAGGGCAGCTGGGCAACACTTTCGGCGACGCCGATCAGCCGGCCCTTGTAGGCGTCACGGAGCTGTTGTTCCTGCATCCGGATGGTCACGGCCCCCACCACCGTGAGGACAGCCAGCACGATGCCCAGCTGCAATGCGACCAGCTGGAACCGAAGGGGAATCTTGTGAAACATGTCACAAGTTTCCCATTGGGGGCGCAGCCCGCCCGCCAAAAAGACGGCCGGGGCCGTGACCAATATGACCACTACTACCTCTACGGCCAAATGCTGTTGCCGTTCGGCGGGCGCTCCTAGGGTCAGTGACGTGATTCCAATGATGTGCATCACATTCGCCCTAGGAGAAACCATGACTTCCCAGAACTTTTTCACGCGGCCCGCTTTCACGCGTCCCACCCACACACGTCGCGCCGCCCTCATTGCCGGCGCCGCCGGAGTCGTCCTGGCCATGTCCGCCTGCGCGGGAAGCGGAACCGGCACCGCTGCCGGCGGGTCCGCGGGCGCCGATCCGATCAAGAAGCTCAGCATCATCGTCCCGGCCAACCCCGGCGGTGGCTGGGACCAGACCGGACGTGCCATGCAGCAGGACCTGCAGACCAACAAGCTCGTCTCCTCCGCCCAGGTCACCAACATTGGCGGCGGCGGCGGGACCAACGGCCTCGCCAAGCTCGCCACCGAGAAGGACGTCAACACCCTCATGGTGATGGGCTACGTCATGGTGGGTGCGGTCGAGACCAATGGCGCCAAGACCCGGCTCGAAGACACCACCCCGATCGCGCGGCTCACTGAAGAGCCGCTGGTTCTCGTGGTGCCGGCGTCGTCGAAATACCAGTCGGTCGCCGACCTCGTCGCGGACATCAAGGCCAACGGCAAGGGCGTGGCCATCACGGGTGGCTCGGCCGGGGGCGCGGACCACATCCTGGCCGGGCAGATCCTGAAATCCCAGGGGGTGGAGGCGGACAAGCTGAACTACATCGGCTACTCCGGTGGCGGCGAGTCCATCGCGGCGCTGCTCGGCAACAAGGTCCAGGCCGGCATCTCCGGCGTGGGCGAGTATGCCGAACAGGTCAAGGCCGGCAAGGTCCGGGCGCTCGCCGTCTCCGGAAAGGCCGAGGCCCCGGCGCTTCCCGGGATCAAGCCGCTCAAGGACCAGGGGATCGACGTCGTGCTGACCAACTGGCGCGGCGTGGTGGCCCCCGGGTCCATCGACGACGCCCAGCGAGCGAAGCTGACCGACGTCGTCACCAAGCTGCACGCGTCAGAGGCCTGGAAGTCCACCCTGACCAAGAACAACTGGGACGACGCGTTCCTGGCCGGTGACGGCTTCAAGACCTTCCTGACCGAGGACATCGCCAAGGTCAAGACCACCCTGACCCAGATCGGCCTGGTCAAGTAACAGTGTCTGACCTCGCATCAACGTCTGCACCCGCCGCGGCGCCCGCTGCGGCGCCCGCCAAGCGGCCGACCGGGGAGATCCTGTTCGCCCTCGTGTTCGTCAGCGTGGGCGTCGCGGGCCTGGCGACGGCGGGATCCATTCCGATCCCGCCGTCGGAGACCGGCATCGGCCCGCGGGCCTTCCCCTACATCGTGTGCGGCTTGCTGGTGCTGTGCGGCGCCGGGGTGGTCCTGCAGGTCCTCCGCGGCAAAGTCGGGCAGGCCGAGGACAGCGAAGACCTGGACGTGACCGCCAAGACCGACTGGGTGGCCCTGGCCAAACTCGTGGGTTTCGTGGTGCTGCACATCTTCCTGATCGAGCCGGCCGGCTGGCCGGTGGCCGCCGCCGTGCTCTTCAGCGGTGCCGCCTGGTCTCTGGACGCCAAACCCCTCTGGAAGGCGATCGCCGTGTCCGTGATCCTGGCGCTGGTGCTGCAGTACGTCTTCGGCGGCCTGCTCGGCGTGTCCCTGCCGCCAGGGCCGCTGTTCGAGGGGGTGCCGTTCTTCCATGGATAGCTTCATGCTCCTGCTCGAGGGATTCAGCACCGCGCTGCAGCCCGTCTACCTGCTCTACGCGCTGGGCGGGGTCTTCGTCGGCACCGCCGTCGGGGTGCTGCCCGGCATTGGCCCCGCCATGACCGTGGCCCTGCTCATGCCCATCACCTATGCCCTGGACCCCGCGGCCGCGTTGATCGTGTTCGCCGGGATCTACTACGGCGGCATGTACGGCGGTTCCACCACTTCCATCCTGCTGAACACGCCGGGCGAGTCCTCCTCGATCGTCACGGCGCTCGAAGGAAACAAGATGGCCAAGGCCGGCAGGGGAGCGGCAGCCCTGGCGACGGCGGCGATCGGATCCTTCATCGCGGGCACCATCGCCACGGTCCTGCTGACCTTCCTGGCGCCCGTCGTGGCCGACTTCGCCGTCGGCCTCGGCCCCGTGGACTACGTGGCCCTCATGGTGGTGGCCTTCCTGACCGTCGGTGCGCTGTTGGGCGCCTCCGTCCTGCGCGGCCTGGCATCACTGGCGCTCGGGCTGTTCATCGGCCTGATCGGTATCGATGACAGCACGGCCCAGCAGCGCTTCACGTTCGACAACCCCACCCTGGTGGACGGCGTCGACATGGTCCTCGTGGCCGTGGGCCTCTTTGCCCTCGGCGAGGCGCTTTACGTCGCATCGAAGCTGCGGCACGGCCCGGTGGAGCTGATCCCAGTCAGCAAGGGCAAGAACGCCTGGCTGTCCAAGGAGGACTGGAAGCGGTCCTGGAAGCCGTGGCTGCGCGGAACCTTCATCGGGTTCCCGATCGGCACCGTCCCGGCAGGCGGCGCGGACGTCTCCACATTCCTGTCCTACGCCGCCGAGCGGAAGCTGGCCAAGGGCGCCAACAAGGCCCAGTTCGGCAAAGGCGCGATCGAAGGCGTCGCCGGACCGGAAGCGGCCAACAACGCCGCGGCCGCCGGTGTCCTGGTGCCGTTGCTGACCCTCGGAATCCCGACGACGGCGACGGCGGCCATGATGCTCACGGCGTTCCAGCGCTACCAGATCCAGCCCGGCCCGCTCCTGTTCGAAAACCAGGGCGCGCTTGTCTGGACCCTGATCGCGTCGCTGTACGTCGGCAACCTCATGCTCCTGGTGCTGAACCTGCCCCTGGTGGGCCTGTGGGTGAAGATCCTGCAGATCCCGCGGCCCTACCTCTACGCCGGCATCCTGGTCTTCGCCGCCCTCGGCGCCTTCTCGGTGAACTTCTCCCCGAGCGACGTCGGCATCCTGCTGATAGTGGGCATCCTGGGCTACTTCATGCGCCGCTACGGCTATCCCGTGGCGCCCATGGTGGTGGCGATGATCCTGGGGCCGATGTTCGAGGTGCAGTTGCGGCGTTCGCTGCAGCTCTCGCAAAACGACCCCACGGCCCTGTTCGCCTCGCCGTTCGCCCTGGTGGTGTACGTCTCCATGGCACTGATCTTCGCCGCCTCGTGGTGGCTGCGCCGCCGCCAGGCAACGTTGGAGGCTGCGCCGGCGAAGGAAGAGGTGTCCGTCTAAGCGCGGGCGTTGGACTGAATTGCCGCAAATGGCCGGAATGACGACACTCATTCCGGCCATTTGCGGTAAACGGGCCCACGGGAACGCACCGCCCCGGGCCGCAACGCACCGCGCCGGGCCGCACCGCGCCGGGCCTCACGCCTCCGACGTCGGGCGCGGCGCCGGGAGCCGCGACGGCGGGATGACGACATACAGCGGCGTCCGGATCCAGCGCTGGCCCGTCGCACGGAACTCGGCCCGGGTGGAGAAATGGTAGAGGTAGCTGGTGGCACGTATCCAGTGCGGCCGTCCGCCGTCGAACGGGTCGTGGCGCAGCAGCCGCAGCGTGGGCCGGTCCGCAGCCAGCAGCTTGGCCAGGAACGCGTAGAACCACTCCTCGTGCACGGTACGCAGCGGCAGGAACCACATCAGCCAGTCCAGCCGCAGGTGGTATGGGGCGTACTGGCGCGGGATGCGCCGGACGTCGCCGGGCTTGCCCTTGAACCCGTACTCCCGCCAGTCCGCGTCGTCCCCGGGGTCCTCGTCGAGGGTCCCCTCCACCACGATCTCGATCCGCCGCTTCGTGACGGTGCCGAACGCGCCGTAGGTGTTGACCAACTGCCAGCGGTTGAAGGATGCGTTCATCAACTGGTGGTGGGAGAAGAGGTTCTCGATGGGCCGGTAGCTGAGCACCACCAGCAGCACGGTGGCCACAAGGACCACCACCAGCCAAGGAACCGGCGCCTGGCTGCCCACCCCGGCTGCGCCCACCGCCGCTCCTGCTCCGGTTCCTGCGGACGGGGACACAGCCGCGGCATGCCAGTCCAGCGGGATCGCCGGAATCACGGCGTGCGCCACGGGATCGCTGACCGCCGCGAAGGCCAGGATGATCGCCATCCAGTTCAGCCAGGCGAAATTTCCGCTCGCCACCAGCCACAGCTGGGTGAAGATGATGATTCCGGCGGCGGCGCTGGCCAGCGGCTGCGGGGCAAAGAGGAAGAAGGGCACCACCAGTTGGGCGAAATGGTTGCCCAGGACCTCCAGCCGGTGCCAGGCCTTGGGGAGCAGGTGGGCCTGCCGGCTCAGCGGCCCCGGCATCGGCTGGGTCTCGTGGTGGTAGTACAGCGCCGTCAGGTCCCGCCATTCCTGGCCGCCCCGGATCTTGATCAGGCCGGCGCCGAACTCCAGCCGGAACACCAGCCAGACCAGCAGGATCAGGATGGTCCGGGGCGGGGGAGTCTGGTCGGAGCCAAGGAAGGCCACCGTGAACCCGGCCTCCAGCAGCAGCATCTCCCAGCCGAAGCCGTAGAACGTCTGCCCCACGTTCACGATCGACATGTACAACAGCCACAGGGCCAGGAACGCGATGAGCGGAACCCACGGCGGCCCGAGCTGCGGCAGCCCGGCGATGAGCGTGGCGGCAATGGCCATGCCGCTCCAGCACACCGTCCGCAGCAGCCGGTCCGAGTAGCGCCAGCGGAACAGGCTGGGCCGGCCCAAACGGTTGAAGCCCTCGAGATACGCCGGCACCGGCAACAGGCCGCGCTCGCCGAGGAGGGCCGGGAACTGGTTCAGCGAGGAGAGGAAGGCCACGAAATACAGGGTGGCGGTGCTGCGCTGCAGCACCTGCCGGGCGAACTCGTACTCCGGCGCGTCGAACCACGCGGTCCACTCCACGTTTTCCACGTTACGCCTCCGCCCTGCTGCGTCAACGAGCGGCGGAAGACTCAACCCGACGGCGTCGAGCTGGCACTTCACGGCACTGCTGCACGCCGCGGCTGCCGTGAAGTGCCACCTCGAGGCGGACGCGGCGCACCGGCGCGGTGCGGGATACTTGAATCATGCAGCCGCGCAAAATCGTCCTCCTCGGGTCCACCGGTTCCATCGGCACACAGGCGATTGACGTCGTCGACGGCGCCCCGCACCTTTTTGAGGTCGTCGCGCTCAGCGCCGGCGGCAGCAACCTCGAACTCCTGGCCCGGCAGGCCGTCCACACCCGCGCCCAGGCTGTCGGTGTCGCCTCCGGTGATGCCTCCGCCCTCCGGCGCATGATCGACGACGCCGCCCGCGCGGCAGGACTCATCGGGTACAGCCCCGAACTCATCACCGGCCCCGACGCCTCCACCCGGGTCGCGGAAATCACCGCCGACGTCGTCCTCAACGGCATCACCGGCTCGATCGGACTTGCCCCCACCCTGGCCGCCCTCGCCTCCGGGGCAACGCTGGCACTGGCCAACAAGGAGTCCCTGATCGTCGGCGGCGCCCTGGTCAAGGCCGCGGCCCGCGAAGGGCAGATCGTCCCCGTGGATTCGGAGCACTCGGCCATTGCCCAGTGCCTGCGCTCCGGCTCCGCCGCGGAAGTGGACCGGCTGATCCTGACGGCATCGGGCGGGCCGTTCCGCGGCAAGACCCGGGACGAACTGCACGACGTCTCACCGCAGGACGCCCTCGCCCACCCCACATGGGACATGGGCCTGATGGTCACCACCAACTCCGCCAGCCTCGTCAACAAGGGCCTGGAGGTGATCGAGGCGCACCTGCTCTTCGACATCCCCCTGGATAAGATCGACGTCGTGGTCCACCCGCAGTCTGTGGTGCATTCCATGGTCCAGTTCGTCGACGGCTCCACGATCGCCCAAGCCTCGCCGCCGGACATGCGCCTGCCCATTGCCCTCGGCCTCGGCTGGCCGGACCGGGTCCCCGGATCCGCCAGGGCCTGCGACTGGGGCAAGGCCACCAGCTGGACGTTCGAGCCGCTGGACACCGTGGCGTTCCCCGCCGTCGACCTCGCGAAGGCGGCCGCCACGCAGGGCAGCACCTTCCCGGCCGTGTTCAATGCCGCGAACGAGGAAGCGGTGATGGCCTTCCACGCCGGGCAGATCCGGTTCACCGACATTGTGGACACCATCGATGCCGTCCTCAGCGAACACTCAGGCTCCTCCGGGCTGACGGTGGAGTCCGTACTGGATGCTGAAAGATGGGCACGCGCCCGCACCCACGAACGTTTAGCCGTAAGAAGCGTCTAGGAAGCAGCAGATCACAGTATGAGCCCCGTCCTCCTCTTTGTCCTCGGTGTCGTCTTCGTGGCGATCGGCATCGCCGTGTCCATTGCCCTGCATGAAGTCGGGCACCTGCTCCCGGCCAAGCTCTTCAAGGTCCGCGTGACCAAATACATGATCGGTTTCGGACCCACCGTCTGGTCGAAGAAAAGGGGCGAAACCGAGTTCGGCCTCAAAGCCATCCCGCTGGGCGGCTACGTGTCCATGATCGGGATGTACCCGCCGAACAAGGAAGACGGCACCGTCCGGACCTCCAGCACCGGAATGTTCCAGTCACTGGCATCCGATGCCCGCTCCCTGGCCCACGAGGAAATCGGCCCCGGCGACGAAACCCGGGTCTTCTACCGGCTGCCGGTCTGGAAAAAGATCATCATCATGCTCGGCGGGCCCGCGATGAACCTGCTGATCGGCGTCGTGCTGACCGCGGTGCTGCTGATGGGTTTCGGCACCGCCAGCCAGACCACCACGATCGCGGACGTCTCCAAGTGCCAGGTCAAGGCCGGCGAGACCGTGGACCCGGACTCCGCCGACTGCAAGCCCACCCCGGCCGCGGCCGCGGGCCTGTTGCCGAATGACACCATCACCTCTTTCGACGGCAAGGCCGTCACCGGGTGGGACGAACTCACCGGCTGGATCCGCGCCTCGGCGGGCCGGCAGGTGAGCATCACCGTGGAGCGCGGCGGCGCCACCGTCTCGACAACCGTCACGCCCGTGCTCTCCGCCCGCCCGGTTCTCGGTCCCGACGGCCGCCAGGCCAAGGCCGCTGACGGAAGCCTCCAATACCAGGACGTCGGCTTCCTGGGCATCGGCGCCCAGACGGCACTCGTGCAGCAGCCGGCGTCGGCCGTGCTGCCCATGGCGGGGGAGAACATCAAGCAGGTCGCCGGTGTGGTGGTGAACCTGCCGGAGCGCGTGGCCGGCGTGGCCAAGGCAGCCTTCAGCGAGGAACCCCGGGACCCCAACGGCCCCATCAGCGTGGTGGGCGTGGGCCGCGTGGCCGGCGAGGTCGCCGCGATGGAGGAGGTCCCGCTGCAGTCCCGCTTCGCCGCCCTGGTGGGTTTGCTGGCCGGACTCAACTTCGCCCTGGCCGTCTTCAACCTCATTCCGCTGCTGCCGCTCGACGGCGGCCACATTGCGGGCGCGCTGTACGAGGGGGCCCGGCGCCAGATCGCCAAGCTGTTCGGCCGCCCGGATCCCGGCGCCTTCGATATCGCCAAGCTGCTCCCGGTGACGTATGTGGTGGCGGTGCTGCTGATGGGCATGGGCGCGCTGCTGATCTACGCCGACATCGTCAAGCCGGTCAACCTCTTCGGATAGGCCCGGCTGGCATTTCAGCCAAATTTCGCTGACTATCATCTATAAGCCTATTTAGGCTGATTTTAAGTAATCAGTTGAAAACGGTTGATTATTCCCGATCAGCTCCCTAGGCTGGGGTCATGTACGTCATGACAATCGACCAGCGCGGCAGCACGGGCGACATCGACCGGGTCCCCAGCCTCCTGAAGGGGCTCAGCGCACTCTCCACCGCCGGGCGCTTTGAGCGTTCGGTGGGCGACGAGGTCCAGGGCGTCGTGGAACGGGCCGACGAGGTGGTGGAGATCGCCTTGCACGCCCTGCGCAGCGGCCGCTGGTATGTCGGCATCGGGGTGGGGGAGGTGGACCTGCCGCTGCCCGCCAGCCCGCGCGAAGGCTCCGGTCCCGCCTTCGTGGCGGCCCGGTCCGCCGTCGACCGGGCCAAGGGGGCGGCCGCCCATGTTCCCCTCGCCGTGGTTGCCGGCCGCGACCGCCGTCGGGCAAATGCAAATGCAGCAACCACGGCCGCGGACGGCGCCAGCGGATCCCAGGGGGCCAGGGCCTGCGCCAATGCGGAGGCGGTGCTCCGACTGATTGGCCGCCTGGTCCAGGACCGGACCGCGGCGCAATGGAAGGTGGTGGACGTGCTGCGCTCGGTGCGGCAAGACACCCACGGAACCCACGGCAGCCAAAAAATAGCGGCACAGAAACTCGGAATCACGGAGCAGTCGGTGAGCCGCGCAGTCCTGCGCTCGGGCTGGCAGGAAGAATGGGCCGCGAGGCCGGCCGCAGAACTGCTGCTGACCCTCGCCCACGACAGCACCGAAGGAGAGAAGTGAACGCCCTGTGGATCACGCTGGCCCTGCTCACCGCAGGATTCGTCGGCTGGCCGGTCACTGCCTGGGTGTTCCGCCTCGCCCGCACCATTGATGACCGGGCCGCCGCCGGAAGCGACGCCGGAAGCGACGCCGGAAGCGACGCCGGCGCCGGCGGGGACGCGGCCGAGGACCCCGCCGCCGACTCCACCACGGACCCCGACCTCCAGGCGGCCCCGGAGCCGGCCGGGCCGGACGCAGCAGCGCCTACCCCGGCAGCGGCGGCCGCCGCGCCGCCCGCCGAGACCGTCAGCAGCGTGCGCATCCTGCGCGGCGGCGCCATTATCGGCATCCTGGAACGGTTCGCCGTGTGCCTGGCGATCCTGGCCGGCCAGCCCGTCGCCATCGCCTACGTCGTGGCCATCAAGGGCCTCGGCCGGTTTGCCGAGTTGAAAGCCACCCCGGTGGCGGCCGAGCGGTTCATCATCGGAACCCTCACCTCCATGCTCTGGGCAGCCGGTGTGGCCGCCCTGGCCAAGGTCCTCTTCCTCGGCTGACCGCGTGCCCCGGAGCCTCCGGATGGGAACCGGGCAAACAGGGCGATAGTGTATCCATATGACTGTTTTTGCTGTGGAGTACGTGTACGACGCCGAATCATCCGAGGTCCGCGATGCCAGCCGCCCGGCACACCGCGAATGGACCGCGGATCTTGCCCGTGAAGGCGCCCTGCTGGCCAGCGGCCCCTACGGCGACGGTGCAGGCGCGCTGCTCATCTTCAAGGCCGCCGATGAGGCGGCCTTGAATGACCTTCTGCGGCAGGACCCCTTCGCAGCCGCCGGTGCCATCTCGGGCACCCGCACCACCGTGTGGGCGCCGCTGACCGGTCTTCTGGCCGAGCACGCCTAGCCCGTCCCGCCCGCACCTTCGCAACTTCGAATTCTAAAAGGGAGTCCATGTGACCTCGGTCAGCCTGGGAATGCCGTCAGCACCGCCCCCCGTCCTTGCCCCCCGCCGCAAGACGCGCCAGATCAAGGTGGGATCAGTCGGCGTCGGCTCCGATTCGCCCATCAGCGTCCAGTCCATGACCACGACGCCGACGACCGACATCAACGCCACCTTGCAGCAGATCGCGGAACTCACGGCCTCCGGCTGCGACATCGTGCGCGTCGCCTGCCCGTCGGCCGATGACGCCGAGGCGCTGCCGATCATCGCCAAGAAGTCCCAGATCCCGGTGATCGCGGACATCCACTTCCAGCCGAAGTACGTCTTCGCCGCGATCGAGGCCGGCTGTGCCGCCGTGCGCGTGAACCCGGGCAACATCCGCAAGTTCGATGACCAGGTCAAGGAGATCGCCCGCGCCGCCAAGGACCACGGCACCTCCATCCGGATCGGCGTCAACGCCGGATCCCTGGAACCGGGCATCATGAAGAAATACGGCAAGGCCACCCCGGAGGCCCTCGTGGAATCCGCCGTCTGGGAGGCGTCGCTCTTCGAGGAGCACGGTTTCCACGACTTCAAGATCTCCGTCAAGCACAACGACCCGGTCATCATGGTCGCCGCCTACGAGATGCTGGCCGAAAAGGGCGACTGGCCCCTGCACCTCGGCGTCACGGAGGCCGGACCGGCCTTCCAGGGCACCATCAAGTCCGCCACGGCGTTTGGCGCCCTGCTCTCCCGCGGGATCGGCGACACCATCCGCGTCTCCCTCTCGGCCCCGCCGGTCGAGGAAATCAAGGTGGGCAACCAGATCCTGCAGTCGCTCAACCTGCGCCCCCGCAAGCTGGAAATCGTCTCCTGCCCGTCCTGCGGCCGCGCCCAGGTGGACGTCTACACGCTCGCCGAGCAGGTCACCGCTGGCCTGGAAGGCATGGAAGTCCCGCTGCGCGTGGCAGTCATGGGCTGCGTGGTCAATGGTCCCGGCGAGGCCCGCGAGGCCGATCTCGGCGTTGCCTCCGGCAACGGCAAGGGCCAGATCTTTGTCAGGGGCGAGGTCATCAAGACTGTCCCGGAGGATCAGATTGTTGAGACACTGATCGAAGAAGCCATGCGTATCGCAGAAGAGATGGGGGACGCCGATGGCGAAGATGCTGTCAAGGGTAGCCCCGTGGTTAGCGTCTCGTAAGGACGACGCCGCTCCCGGCGTCGTCGTCCGGGTCCTTGGCGGCGCGGACACCGGACAACTGCTGGCCCTGGCGCACCGGGACGCCGTCGCCAATGTCTTCATCCTCTCGCATCTGGAGACCGCCGGTACGGCGTCTCCCACGGCCGGGGGCGCCAGCATTCTTGGCGTGTTCGACGGCGGCACCCTCCTCGGTGCCTGCTGGGCCGGCGCCAACCTGGTGCCGATCGAGCTGGCGCCCGAGCTCGCCGGCCTCATTGCGATGGCCGCGCACCGCTCCGGGCGCCGCTACGCCTCGATCTTTGGCCCCGCCGAAACTGTGCTGGCTCTCTACGCGGCGCTGGAGCAGCTCGGCCAGACGGCCCACGAAGTCCGGGACCACCAGCCCCTGCTGACGATTGCGGGGCCGCCCGCCGTCCGGCCCGAACCCGCACTCGGCTTTGGCCAGCTGGCTGACTTCGACAAGATCCTGCCCGCATGCGCCGCAATGTTCGAGGAAGAAGTGGGCTATTCGCCCTACCTCGGCGGCAGGGAGTATTACAGCCGGCGCGTCAAGAGCCTCATCCGCCAGGGCCATTCCCTCGTGCACGTGAACGCCGCCGGCGATGTCGTCTTCAAGGCCGAACTCGGCGCCGTCACGCCGGAAGTGACCCAGGTCCAGGGCGTCTGGATGAATCCCGACTTCCGCGGACTGGGACTGAGCGCGGGCTACATGGCCGCCGTCGTCGTCCTCGCCCAGACCCTCGCGCCGGTGACCAGCCTGTACGTCAACGGGTTCAACGCCAAGGCACGCGCCACCTACGATCGGGTGGGCTTTCGCCAGGTGGGCACGTTCGCTACAGTGCTCTTCTAGCGGGCAAATGCCGGCTGGCCGGTCTAGTTTTTTGGGGGAAACATGAAGACATCAGTGCTGCGCATTTTCGGGGCCTCGGCGCTCCTCGCCTGGGGCGCCATGGGATTGGCCGCATGTGGCACGCCCACCGGCTCGCCGGATACAGCCAAGAGTGCGCAAGCCCAGGCCGCAACCACGGTTCCCAGCGCGGCCACGACGCCTACTCCCACCCAGACGCAAGCCAAGGCTTACACGAGCGATGAACTGACGGCCCTCGTGGCACAGTTGAAGGATGCGCACGGCAAGCCGCTCACCGTGATGCCGCTTGCCGATCTCAAGAAGTCGGTCGAACAGGCAAAGTCCTTGCTGGCATCGATCTCGGTGGAACCCGCGGAGTGCGCGGCTCTGGCCCTTGGTGGCCAGGCAGCCTCGACCGAGGGCACGGCGGTCGCGGCGGGGGTGGCCCAAGATGCCGGGACGGGCGCTTCCACGGGTGTCTCCCTGGCGTTCCGGGCTGACGCCAAGCTCCTCAAGAAGGGACTCGCCCAGGGCGAGGACTTCAATAAGTGCTCAGCCCTTTCATTCACGACCAATGGCACCAAAGTGGACCTCAAACTGACCAAGCTGGCCGGAGTCGGCTCAACCCCGGGCACCGTCGCGTACCGGACAGACACCGCACTGCCGGGTGGCCGGAAGCAATCTGCGATCACCGGACAGGTGATCCAGGACGGCGTTCTCATCACCGTCAGCGCGGCAGGTGGCGGCAGCGAGGCCGACGCCATCTCCCGGGCCGGAAAATTACTGGATCAGGCCGCCGCGCTCGTCGGGAAGTAGCCCGATTGCCGCCGCGCATGGATCCGCAACGACATGCCGAAAATATCCGGTTGCAGACTATTGCTTCCCGGCCGCATGTCACATAGGTTCTACCTAGCCGTGTCGCATAGGCGCGCACACTCCCCAACGCATTTTCCGGGGAAGACAACGCCTGGAGACGACACCAAGTAGCTCGCAGCCTGAGATCTGGGGGTGCTGGGGCCACGGAGCCACGCCATGACGGGATGACCAGCCGGAAAACGGCCAGGGGCTTCCATCAGTTATGGCGTGGCTCTTCCATGCGCCGCGCTCCGCAGAAGCGGGGGAGAAGCGGAGGAGAAGCGGGGCCGCAGCGGGGCCGGCGCGGCAAAGCGGTGCGCTCCGGACGGTAGATTAGTACCTAGATGCTTTTCTAAGGCTTTGCCCGCACTTCCCCAGAAACGGATACCCCACCTGTGGTCCTTCGACTCTCCAAGCTGTTCCTGCGCACCCTGCGCGAAGATCCCGCCGACGCCGAGGTGGCCAGCCACCGGCTCCTGGTCCGCGCCGGCTACATCCGGCGGGCCGCGCCCGGCATCTACACCTGGCTGCCGCTGGGGCTCAGTGTGCTGCGCAAAGTGGAGCAGGTCATCCGCGAGGAAATGACCGCCATCGGAGCCCAGGAAGTCCACTTCCCGGCGCTGCTGCCCAAGGAACCCTACGAGGCCACGAACCGCTGGACCGAATACGGCGAGGGCATCTTCCGGCTCAAGGACCGCAAGGGCAACGACTACCTTCTGGCCCCCACGCACGAGGAAATGTTCACCCTGCTGGTCAAGGACCTGTACTCCTCGTACAAGGACCTGCCGCTGAGCATTTACCAGATCCAGAACAAGTACCGCGACGAGGCGCGTCCCCGCGCAGGCCTGCTGCGCGGCCGCGAATTCATCATGAAGGATTCCTACTCCTTCGACGTCGACGACGCCGGCCTGGACGACAGCTACGCCGCCCACCGCGGCGCGTACCTGAAGATCTTCGAGCGCCTCGGCCTCGAAGTGATTCCGGTTGCTGCCACCGCCGGCGCCATGGGCGGGTCCAAGAGCGAGGAATTCCTGCACCCCACCGAGATCGGTGAGGACACCTTCGTGCGCTCGGCCGGCGGCTACGCGGCCAACGTCGAGGCCGTCACCACAGTGGTCCCCGCGGACATCGACTTCAGCAACGCCCCGGCCGCCGAAGTCCGGGACACCCCGGACACCCCCACCATCGAGACCCTCGTCGACGCCGCCAACGTGCTGGTTCCGCGCACAGAGGCCGACGGCGGCCCCTGGACCGCCGCCGACACGCTCAAGAACGTCGTCCTCGCCGTGACGCTGCCCACCGGCGAACGCCAGATCGTCGTCATCGGCCTCCCCGGAGACCGCGGTGTGGACCTCAAGCGCGTCGAGGCGAACATCGGGTCCTTCCTGCCGATTGCCGGCGAGATCACGCTCGAAGCCGCCAATGAGGACGACCTCAAGAAGCAGCCCCTGATCGTCAAGGGCTACCTCGGCCCCGGCATGTCCCTGGACGCGCCGCTGCTGGGCAGCGAGGGCGCCGCAAAGCTGCTCTACCTCGTGGATCCCCGCGTCGTCAGCGGCTCTGCCTGGGTCACCGGCGCCAACGAGGCCGGCAAGCACGTCTTCGGCCTCGTCGCCGGACGCGACTTCGGCTGGGACGGAGTCATCGAGTGCACCGAGGTGCGCGCCGGCGACGAGGCTCCCGACGGTTCCGGTCCCCTCGAAACCGCCCGCGGCATCGAAATGGGCCACATCTTCCAGCTGGGCCGGAAGTACGCCGCCGCCCTGGACCTGAAAGTCCTGGACCAGAACGGCAAGCAGGTGGTGGTGACCATGGGCTCCTACGGCGTCGGCGTCACCCGCGCCGTGGCGGCCCTGGCAGAGTCCAACCACGACGACCGGGGCCTGGTCTGGCCGCGCGCCGTCGCTCCCGCCGACGTCCACGTTGTGGCCGTGGGCCGCGGCGAGGAGATCTTCGCCGCCGCCGAAAAACTGTCCCTGGAGCTCGAGGCTGCCGGCCTGGACGTCATCTATGACGACCGCCCCAAGGTTTCCCCCGGCGTGAAGTTCGGCGACGCCGAACTCGTCGGCGTCCCCACCATCCTCGCCGTCGGGCGCGGACTCGTGGACGGCGTCGTGGAGATCAAGGACCGCCGCAGCGGCAGTGCCGAGAATGTAGCCGTTGACAAGGCTGTTGACTACGTGGTCAACGCCGTGCGCAACAGCTGATGGCGCGCCGCCCCGGGCCGCACTAGGCAATGGTCTCCGGACTCGAATCGATCCAGCTCGGAACTGTCATCCTGATCGTCGTGGCCGGCCTGGCGGCCGGATGGGTCGACGCCGTCGTCGGCGGCGGCGGGCTCATCCAGCTCCCGGCGATGCTCCTGGTGCCGGGCATCAGCCCGGTCCAGGCGCTGGCGACCAACAAGATGGGCTCCATCTTCGGCACCAGCACCAGCGCGGCCACGTACTACCGCCGCGTCCGGCCCGATCTGCGCACCGCCCTGCCCATGGCAGCGATCGCGCTGGCGGGCAGCTACGGCGGTGCGGCGCTGGCCGCCAACCTGCCGGCCAGCGTGTTCAAGCCGATCATCGTGCTGGCGCTGATCGCCGTCGCGCTCTTCACCGCCTTCCAGCCCGGCATCGGTGAGCTGACCAAGCTGCGCCACGAGGGGCACCGGCACTACGTGGTGGCCTGCCTGATCGGCGGCGTGATCGGCTTCTACGACGGCCTGATCGGTCCCGGCACCGGATCGTTCCTGATCATCGCCCTCGTCTCGGCCATGGGCTACGCCTTTCTGGAGGCCAGCGCCAAGGCCAAGATCGTGAACGTGGCCACCAACGCCGGCGCTCTGCTGTTCTTTATTCCGCACGGCGCCGTGCTGTGGGGGCTCGGGCTGCTGCTGGGCATGGCGAACATGGCCGGCGGCTACCTCGGTGCCCGGACTGCGGTCCGGCAGGGGAGCAAGTTCATCCGGATCGTGTTCCTGGTGGTGGTGGGCGCGCTGATCATCAAGCTCGGTTCCGACGTCTGGCAGGACAACCTGTCCTAAGCCGCCTGGTTCCGCGGCAACCCGCATGGGACTCCCGGTCCGCTGGCCCCGGGCGTAGCATGCAGCTATGTCAGCAGGTGAGGAACGCTACCGGGATGCCCTCGAGGCCGCGGCCGGACACGCACGCCGGTGGCTTGAGAGCCAGGGAACACGCCGAATCGGGCCGCAGGTCACGGCGGCCGAGCTGGCGGCCGACTTCGGCGGACCGCTGCCCAAAGAGGGCATGCCGGCGGCGGAAGTGGTGGACTATCTTGCGGCCAAGGCCGAACCCGGGCTGATGGCCATGCCGTCCGGGCGGTTCTTCGGCTGGGTCATCGGCGGCACGCTGCCGGCGGCGCTGGCGGCCGACTGGCTGCTCAGCGCCTGGGACCAAAACGCGGGGCTGCGCTTCGCCACGCCCGCCACCGCCGCGATCGAGGAAGCCGCCGGCAAATGGATCCTTGAGCTGCTGGGTCTGCCCGGGGAGTCCGACGTCGGCTTCGCCACCGGCGCCACCATGGCCAACTTCACCGGCCTCGCCGCCGCCCGCTGGCGGCTCATGGCCGACGCCGGCTGGGACCTCGACGGCGACGACCTCGCCGGTGCGCCCCGGATCCGCTGCTTTGCGGGGCAGGAACGGCACGACACCATCGACCTCGGCCTGCGCTACCTGGGGCTGGGACGTCCCACCGTGGTGCCGTCCGACCGCCAGGGGCGCATCATCCCGGCCGAGCTGGATTGCGCCCTGGACCTTGCGCTCCGTGCGGGGGAGGACGGCCGCCCGGTCCCGGCCCTGGTGTGCCTGCAGGCCGGCAACCTGCATTCGGGCGCCTTCGACCCCTTCGCCGAGGCCATCGCCGTCGCGAAGGCGCACGGCGCCTGGGTGCACGTGGACGGGGCTTTCGGACTCTGGGCGGCCGCCGTGCCCGAGTTGTCCGCCCTGACCGCGGGACTCGGGCTGGCCGATTCGTGGGGGACGGATGCGCACAAGACCCTCAATGTCCCGTACGACTGCGGGATCGTGATCGTGCGCGACGCCCGGGCCCTGCGGTCGGCGATGGGGCTGCACACCAGCTACCTGATCCAGGCCGCGGACGGTGCCGGGGACCCGTTCGAGTCCGTGCCTGAGCTCTCCCGCCGCGCGCGGGGCGTCCCTGTGTGGGCGGCGCTGAAATCCCTGGGCCGCGACGGCGTCGCCAGCCAGGTCCGCACGCTCGTGCAGCGGGCCGCGCAGTTGGCCGAGCAGCTCGGGGCGCTGGACGGCGTGGAGGTGCTCAACGACGTCGACTACACCCAGGTGTCCCTGGCGTTTGGCGACGACGCCGTGACCCGGGCCGTGACGGAGAGGGTCATGGCTGATGGCCGAGTCTGGATGTCCGGGTCACGCTGGCAGGACCGCGATATCCTGCGGATTTCGGTGAGCAACTGGAGCACGGACGACGCCGACGTCAGAGTCGCCGTCGACGCCGTCCGCGACGCGCTGGCGGCGGTGCGGGGCTGACTGCGGGGGTTAGCGAGTTACGCGTGCGCGGAGATGCGGACCGCGGTCACCTTGTATTCAGGGCACCCCGTTACCTCGTCCTCCACGGCAGAGGTGAGGCTGTTGACTGTTGCGCCGGGGAAATGGAAGCCCGCGAACACCTGACCGGGTTCCACATCGTCCGTGATCCTGAGCCGCAGGACCGCCATTCCATGCCGGCTGTCCAACCGGACAGTATCGCCATCATTCAGTCCCAGCGCCGCCGCGTCCCCGGGCTCGACGTCGATCGTTTCGTCGGGGAGCAGGACCAGGTTGTCGGTCCGGCGGGTCATGCTGCCGGAGTTGTAATGCTCCGCCCTGCGCCCGGTGACGAGCAGGTACGGATAGGCCGCGTCGCACTGCTCGCCCGGCGGCAGGTACGGCCGCGCGGCCAGGTGTGCCAGACCGTCCGGGGTGGCGAACCGGTCCTGATAGAGCCGAGGTGTTCCGGGGGAAACGGCGGACCCGCACGGCCAATGCAGCGGGCCGTCCCGGTCCAGGCGTGCGTGGGATATTCCGCCGAACAGCGGCGCCAGGCTGGCGCACTCCGCCATGGCCTCCTCCGGTGTGGGGCATCCAAGGTCCGCCCCCATGCCGGCCGCGACGGCGTGCAGCACCGCGAAGTCTGTGCGGACGCCGGCTGGGGGCGCCACGGCGGCCCTGACCCGCTGGAAGCGCCGGTCGAAGTTGACGAACGTGCCGTCCTTCTCGAGCCAGGCGGCCACGGGAAAGACGACGTCCGCTGCGGCGGCCGTGGGGGAGAGGAACAGATCGTTGCAGATCACCAGCGGGCAGGCAGCCAGGGCCGCCCGCACCGAAGCGCTGTCAGGATCGGTGGCGAGCACGTCCTCCCCGATCACCCACAGCGCCTGCAACGCCCCGTCCCGGGCGGCCGCGAACATCTGCGGGATCCGAAGCCCTGGCCGCGACGGCACATCGGCCCGCCAGGCCTCGGCGCAGCGGGTCCGCGCTGCCGGGTCCAAGACCTTCTGGTAGCCGGGCAGCAGGTCAGGCAGAGCCCCCATGTCAGACGCACCCTGGACGTTGTTTTGCCCGCGCAGCGGGTTCACCCCACCGCCGGCACCCGGCCCGACGGCACCGCGCAGGAGTGCCAGGTTGGACAGGGTCCGGACACCGTCCGTGCCGTGCCGGTGTTCGGTCACGCCGAGTCCGTAGAAGATTGCCGGGACCAGCGCCTGACCGTACATCACGGCGGCGCGCACGAGGTCGTGCGCCGGGACACCGGAGATTTCGGCTACGCGTTCCGGCGGGTAGTCCTCGAGCAACCCGAGCAGCTCGTCATAGCCGTTGGTGTGGGTATCAAGGAAGGCGGAGTCCAGGAGCCCCTCGCGGACCAGGACGTGGGCCAGGCCGTTGAACACGGCCACGTTGGTTCCCGGCCGGGGCCGCAGGTGGACGTCGGCGTGCCGGGCGAGGAACGTGCGCCGGGGATCCACCACCACCAGGCGGGCGCCGTCCATGACCCGCTGGAAGATCCGTGAACCGACAACGGGGTGCGCCGCCGTCGGATTCGCGCCAACCAGGAGGATAACGTCGCACCGGTCGAGGTCATCGAATGCATTCGTGCCGCCGCCCAGACCAAACGTGGCGGCCAGGCCGGCCGCCGAGGGGGCGTGACAGAGCCGGGCGCAGTTGTCCACGTTGTTTGTCCCCATGACTGCCCGGGCGAATTTCTGGGCCAGATAGTTCTCCTCGTTGGTGGCCCGGGCCGAGGAGATGACGGCGAATCCGCCCGGGTCCGCGTCCCGGATCCCGGCAAGCCTGGCGGCCACGTAACCCGTTGCGGCCTCCCACGACGCGGGCGCCAGGGTTCCGTTCCTGCGGATCAGCGGGGTTGTCAGACGGTCTGTTGAACCCAGGAACCCGTGGGCGAACCGTCCCTTGACACACGCGTGGCCGCGATTCACTGAGCCCTCACCGGCGGGCCGGACGGTCATGATCACGTTGTCACGGGTGGAGACCTCCAGGGTGCAGCCGACGCCACAATACCCGCAGGTGGTCCGGGTCTGCCGTTCGATCGGCAGCATGTTGAGCAGCCCGGGCTCGGACAGGGCGCCGGTGGGACACGTATCCACGCACGCCCCGCACGAGACACAGTCGGACTCCGCCCAGGGGCCACCCGTGCCCGGCGCCACCACCGTGCCGGCTCCGCGGCCCGTGAGGGTCAGGGCGAACGTGCCCTGGATCTCCGCGCAGGCGCGGACACACCGCCCGCAGGCAATACAGAGATCGCGGTCAAGCTTGACGTACGGGTGGGAGTGGTCAAGTCCGCGCTCCGGCGGCGTGACGGCACCAGACGGGGCAGTCACCCCGTAGTCGGCGCATTGCCGGGCCAGTTCGCTGCGGTCGGCCGGGACGTCCAGCGCCCGCGTCGGCAGCCCCGCGACGATGGCCCGCAGGGCATCCCGCCGCAACGCCCGGGACGCCTCGACGGCGACGCGCAATCCGTCCTCCGCCGGGGTGCTGCAGGCGGCGGCCGGGCCCCGGCCGGTGATGTCGACCAGGCACGTACGGCACGAGGCCACGGTGGTGAGCCGGTCATCGTGGCACAACGTCGGGAGGGCCAGACCGGCCGCCCGCACAGCATCGAGCAGCGTGGCTCCGGCCGCGACCTCGACCAGTCGGCCGTCGACAACGAGTTTCACGACGGCCATCCGTCCAGGCCGTAGACGCGGGCAAGGCTTAACACCGCGGACGGCACCCGGCGGCCGAAAGCGCACAGGCTGCCCGCCGCCATCGTGCGCAGCACCTCGCCGCGTTCCCGGCGGATATCCGGCCCGTCAGACCGCTCCGACAGGGCCCGGCCGCGCCATGTCCCCACCCGGCAGGGCGAGCACTGCCCGCAGCTCTCCGCCGCCGCAAAGTCCCACAGGTTCCGCAGCACCTGCTCGCCCGAAAGCCTGTCATCGAAGGCGACGATCCCTGCGTGGCCGAGGGCCGCTCCCCGGCTGGTGAGGGCGGCATCGCTCAGGGGCACATCCAGGTCGGCCGGGCCGAGGAAGCCGCCCAGGGGGCCGCCGATTTGCAGTGCACGCATCGCTGCCCCGTCCCGAAGCCCGCCGCCGAGATCTTCCACGATCCGCCGGACCGGCGTGCCGATCTCCACCTCGTAGGCGCCGGGCCGGAGAAACCGTTCGGACAGGCAGGCGACCACCGTGCCGGCCTCGTCCGCGGTCCCCATCGCCGCGTATGCGGCTCCGCCGTGCTGCACTATCCACGGCACCGCACTGAGTGTTTCCACGTTGTTGACTACGGTGGGCCGTCCGTGGAGCCCCCGTGTGGTGGGAAACGGCGGGCGTGGCCGCACGACGCCGCGCAGGCCTTCGAGCCCGTTCAACAGGGCCGTTTCCTCGCCGGAGACATACGACCCCGCGCCAACAGCTACGTGGATCTCCAGGCTGAATCCGCTGCCTCCCGCGTCCGGGCCGAGGTGCCCGGCAGCGCGTGCCTCGAGCAGCGCTTCCTTCAGGCGGGCGACGGCGTGGGGATACTCTGAGCGGACAAACACGACGCCGGTTTCCGCGCGGACAGCGAAGCAGGCCAGGGCGAGGCCTTCGAGCACCCGGTGCGGGTCCTGTTCCATGAGCAAGCGGTCCGCAAAGGAACCGGGGTCGCCCTCATCACCGTTGGCCACAACCACCCGCGGTGAAGGGTGTTCCAGTGCGGCCCGCCATTTGGCGGCGACGCGGAAGCCGGCTCCGCCCCGTCCCTTCAGACGGGCGGATTCGACCTGGCTGAGGACATCTTCAGGTGTTCCTGCGGCGACGACGCCGGGCCAGGCCGACCATGGCGTCGATGCTCCGAGCAGCCCGGCGGTCACCACAGGATACGCACTGTCACAGGACACCGGGATGGGCGGCGCCTTCCGCGGTGACGACCCCTGCAACTGGGCCGCCAGGTCGGGCCCAGCACACGCGTCCCCGCCGTCGAGGGCCGCCGGTCCGCCGAAGCAGTAGCCCAGGCAGCGCACTTCCTGGAGCGATACGGCGCCGTCCGCGCTTCGGCTCCCCGACTCCACTCCCAGCGCCGCTTCCACTTCCGCCATGTGCCTGCCGCCGGACGCCGCGAAGCAGGCGGCTGCACCGCAGGCCCGGATGTGCCGGGTTCCGTGCGGCGCGGAGAAGTCGGCGAAAAACGATGCCGGTCCCTCGGCCGCTGCGGCGGGCAAGCCGAGCGCACGGGCGATCTCGGCCGGGGAGTTAACGGAGCCGCGGAGCATACTCTTGATCTCCACGATGGGCCGCTCGAAGCGGGCGGCATACCGGAGGAAAGGATCGTCATTGTCCCGACCCTTCTGCCCGGCAGGTTCGGCGGCTGAGCGCCCGCCACGGGGTTTGTGCATGTGTCCAGCCTTCTCCCCGGCACCCCCGGTCGGGGAAGAGCCAAAAGTCCCCGGATCGCCAAGTGCTGAAGGAGCCGGCTGCGGCTAGTGCTGGTCCGCCGCCCAGTGGGCCATGTCCTGGCCCGGATCGGGCAGCTCCTGCGGGGCGGGCAGGCCGGGAAGCGTCCGGCCCGCCAGCGTGCTCGCCACCCACAGCGATCGGGCCAGATCGCCGTCATAGTGGCGCTGCGAGGCATACCAGAGGGCGTTCTCCACCTCGCGCGCCAGGCTCCACTGCCGGGCGGCCTCGGCGTCGAGCCCGGCTGCGGCACTGAAATCCCCGCACCGCGCGAGCAGGGCCCGCCCGGGATCCTGCTGCGGCAGTTCCCGGAGCCTGTTCCACAGCACCGGGGCCACCGCGAACTCCGCCTCCCCGATCATGGGCTGGGGATCAATCGCAGCGTACTCCAGCGGCGGTGTTTCCTTCCGGGCTCCAGGGTCCGGCACGCCGGGACGGGCCAGCACGTTCAAATAGTGCAGGTCCGCGTGGACCAGGACGTCTTTGCCGGACCGCCGGCCCACGGCGCCGCGGGTCTGGCAGACCTCCAGCGCCGCTTCGAGCAGCCATCGCGGGAACGGCCGCCCCAGTTGCTCCCACGCCTCAGGGAATTCATCGCTCCACCGCTCGGCCCGTGCCGCCACGTGGTCGATTTCCCGCCACTCCGGCCGGCTGTCCGGGACCACGCTGAGCTGGCGGACCACGCCGCCCCACGCGGTCACCGCCGTGTCCAGCGGGACATCCAGGAGGGAGCGGCAGGCGTCCAGGCGCTCGAGGAGCAGGGCGCAGGAACCGGCGTCGGCGGCCAGCAGCCTGACGGCGCCGTGACCTCCCCACAGGGCGAGGGCGTGGTGTTCGCGGGTGGCCTCCTCATGCGGAAAAGCCAGCTTCAGCACGGCTGCCTCGCCCTTGCCCGGGGACCCCTGCCCGTCCCGGCGCCGCACGGGAATGACGACGCCGCCGTGCCCGTTCCAGGGAAGTGCACCCGGTTCCAGATCCGGCTCCAGGTCCCACTGGTCGAGGAATCGCCCGATCAGGTCAGGAAGTGTTGCCAGCCAGGTGCGTCCCGCAGGGGTACGGGCGTACCGGCGGGAAAGATCAGGCGGGATGGGGACGTCTGGGATCGCGTTCACGGGACCTATCGTAGGGCCGGAGGGGTCGCCGCCGCGTTGGCGGGCCTCGGATGGTTCCTCTGGGACCGGGGGGCCTTTAGACGATGCCGCTCGCGCCGAGCGCGTTGCCGATCGCGAACGTTGCCACCAGCGCAACGGCGCCGCCAATCACCACGCGGATCGCTGCTTTGAGCTTTGAACCGCCGCCAATCCACGCGCCCACGGCGCCGGTGGCGGCCAACGCCACGAGCACGGCCACGAAGGTCAGCGGAATCCTGATGCTTTCCGGCGGCAGCAGGATGGCCAGCATGGGCAGGATTGCACCGGCGAGGAACGCGATGGCGGAAGCGAACGCCGCGTGCCACGGGCTCACGATGTCGGTCTCGTCAATATGGAGTTCGGCTGAGAGGTGCGCGCCGAGCGCGTCGTGCGCCGTCAGTTCCTTGGCCACCGTCCGTGCGGTCGCGGGGCTGAGGCCCTTGCCCTGGTAGATCGCCGCGAGCTCCTCGAGCTCTTCCTCCGGCTGTTCCTCCAGTTCCCGGCGCTCCTTTTCAATCAAGGCGTGCTGGCTGTCCTTCTGGCTGCTGACGGAGACATATTCCCCGAGCGCCATCGAGATAGCGCCGCCCACCACGCCCGCGGCGCCCGCGAGCAGGATTGCTCCGGTGTCGGTGGTGGCGCCGGCGACGCCGACGACGATCGCTGCGACGGAGACGATGCCGTCATTGGCCCCCAGAACGCCCGCGCGGAGCCAATTGAGGCGGTGTGCGATGTCATTGTGGTGCGGCTCGTTCTCGTGCTGGGTTGCGGCGCCGGTCGTTTCCATGCCTACAGCAAATCACCCGGCGCCGGGGCATGCCAGTATTCCAAGGCTTACCAAAATAAGCCGAGGCTTGCTCCGGCGTTCAGCCCGCGGGCTGCGACGGCGTTTCGCCCGCCGGCCGCGTCGGCATCGAGGCCCTGTCCAGGCCCGGCAGGGCGCCGGAATCCGCACCCCACTGCACCGCCCGCTTCGCAGACCCGAACAGGGCAGCGATGGCCCACTGCCGGGTCCCGCCCTCACTCAGCGCCACGAGGTCGCCATAGACCGGCAGGGCGGCGGCTTCCAGGTCGCCGAGGCCGGCGGCGGGGGAGGCCAGGAAGGACGGCGCCAGCGCGTAGCCCGCCTCGCGTGGTGGCACCGCGGAACAGTGCAGCCGGCTCAGGGATTCCACGGCGCCAAGGAGCGCGTCATGATGGGCCAGTTCCTCGGCCGCGGATTTCGCCGCGTCGCCACCGAGCCGGGTCAGCGCCACCTGGTAGCCGTAGATGGTCTGCGCCTCGGTCCGCGCAGCCGACGCCAGGGCGCCGCCGAGGCTGGACGCGGCCGCGGATGGCTCTCCTTCGGGCTGCGCTGCTGTGGACGGTTCCGCTGCGGCCGGACCCTCTGTGGAGGGCGCCGTCGCGGACGGCGACGGGCAGGTCCCGGACACCTGCGGCGAGGTTACGTCGGCTGCCGGCGCCGCCGTTCCGGTGCCGGCGGCGAGGGCGGACGCCTGCAGCAGCTGAGCGGTGCCGACGGCGGCCAACAGCCGTGCCATGCCGCCGTCGGCCTTGGCAGCGTCCGCAAGGCGCTGGCGGCCGCTGTCTGCCAAGGCCGCCACCAGCCCGGCTGCGGTCGCCGGAAGAGGTGCGGCGGACGCCCCGGAGTCGGGCGCTCCGGAAGCGGACTGAGTCGATGCGGCGTAGGACGCTGCCGGGGGCGTTGCCCGGCCGGAGGCGGCGGCCGCGCCGGCCGGGTCCGCAGGACTTTCTCCGGGCGCCAGCAGCGCTTGCGCCTGGAGTGTCAGCAAGGTCACAGTCCGCTCGATGGCGGGATTCCCGGCAGCGGCCGGACGGCCATCCGCGCCCTCGGCCGGGCTGTCTTTTGAACCGGCCCGGGCCGCGGTGCCAAGCTGGCTGCCGGCGTCCAGCAGTTGCCGGGTTTCGGCCAGTGCGGCGGCGCGCGCCTGCTCAGAAAAGGGCGGCGCCGCAGGTTCCGGCGGCCTGGCCGGCGTCAGGACCACGCCCAGGCTCACCACCACCAGGGCGAGGCACACCAAAAGCACATAGCGGGGGAGCGACCGGGGAAAGTGATCCTGCCATCGCTTTTCCCTGGTGTCGTCTTTCACAACAGACCATGTTGTCATGCCGGCCCGGAACTGCGTGCACCACGCCGCCCGGAAAATCGCTAGGCTAGTACACACAACATCATCTAGCGGGAGGCGGCCGGCATCATGACCAACGCAGAAGCCACGACTTCAACAGACCGGACCGGAACGGGAAAGGCTGAAGCCGCAACCGTTCAAAATGTCGAGGCCGAGCGCCTTCACGCACTCCTGGAACCCGCAGTGCTGGCGAACCGGCTGTACCTGGAGGACGTATCCATCCATGTCGCCGGCGCCAACCGGGTGGTCCACGTAGTGGTGGACCTGCCGCAGGAGGAGACCGGGGGCGTCGGGCTCGACGTCATCGCCGAGATCTCCAAGACCCTCTCGGACACCCTGGACAACGACCCCAGCATGGACGCGCGCCCCTATGAGCTCGAAGTCTCTTCACCCGGCGTCGGCCGTCCACTGACAGAGGAGCGGCACTGGCACCGCGCCCGCGGGCGGATGGTCAACGTGAACGTGATCCAAGGCGACAACGTCACCGGCAGGGTCCAGTCCGTGGACGATGGGGGAGTCACCCTCGTTCCGGAAATTGCCGTCAAGAAGGGCATGAAGCCCAAACAGGGTGAACCCGTCAAGCTTCCTTTCGACAGGATCCGCAGCGGAAAAGTCGAGATAGAGTTCAGCCACCTCGAAGAGGCCGGCTTGGAAAAAGCAAACAATGGACCTTCTGAGGAGGCCTGATGGATATTGACATGAGCGCACTGAGACTCCTGGAGCGTGAGCGTGAAATCCCGCTGGATCTCCTGATTCCAACAATCGAGCAGGCACTGCTCGTGGCCTATCACAAGACCCCCGGCGCCTTCGAAAAGGCCCGGGCCGAGCTCGACCGCAAGAGCGGCCACGTGACCATCTGGGCCACCGAGATCGACGACGACGGCGCCCCGATCGGCGAGTTCGAGGACACCCCCGCGGGCTTCGGACGCATCGCGGCGAGCACCGCACGGCAGATCATCCTGCAGCGCCTCCGGGACGCTGAGGACGACAACGTGCTGGGCCAGTTCAAGGGCCGTGAAGGTGAGCTTGTCGCCGGCACCATCCAGCAGGGCAACAACCCGCACATGATCCAGGTGAACCTGGGCACGGTGGAGGCACTGCTGCCGCCGCCCGAGCAGGTTCCCGGCGAGAAGTACATCCACGGTAACCGGCTGCGCGCTTTCGTGATCGACGTCCACCGCGGCACCAAGGGCCCGTCCATCACGCTGTCGCGCTCCCACCCCGGGCTCGTCCGGAAGCTCTTCGAACTCGAAGTTCCCGAGATCGCGGACCGTTCGGTCGAGATCGTGGCGCTTGCCCGCGAAGCCGGCCACCGCACCAAGATCGCCGTGAAGGCAAACACCCCCGGCGTGAACGCCAAGGGCGCCTGCATCGGTGAAATGGGTTCGCGTGTCCGGGCGGTCATGACTGAACTGAACGACGAGAAGATCGACATCGTTGACTACAACGACGATCCTGCGACCTTCATCGCCAGCGCCCTCTCGCCGTCGCGCGTGAATTCGGTCACAATCACCGACGAGGCGACGCGTTCGGCCCGGGTGGTCGTTCCCGACTACCAGCTCTCCCTCGCCATCGGCAAAGAGGGCCAGAACGCCCGTCTCGCCGCCAAGCTCACGGGATGGCGAATCGACATCGTCTCCGACGCCGCCGTCAACACCGGCAAATAGCGCAAACGCGCAAGCGCACGAACACGCGCACGAACACGGGCTGCGGGCCGCCATCGCGGCCCGCGGCCTGTGTGCGCTCTCACGGGTTAGCCGTGATTTCCAAGCTGACCGGCATGCCTGGGTTCGGGACCCGGGCGCCGGAGGGGCTAGAATAGACATGACCGCGCCTAACGGCCGGTATCCGTGTGTCATTGGCGCGTCTGGGTTTTTCCCGGATTCCCGGGACGCGGTGATTCACCAAGCAGCTGTACTGGCAGGAAGATACTCGAACGTGGCACATGTGCAACACCTCGGGAATCAGCCGCAGCGCACCTGTATCGGATGCCGACAAAAAGGATCGCGGTCGGAGTTACTCCGGCTCGTCGCCGGCGCCGGTGGTTCGTCCGCCGTCGTGGTGGATGAACGACGCCGGATGGCTGGCCGGGGAGCATGGCTGCACCCCAGCGAAAAGTGCCTGGCACTGGCGGTCAAACGTCGAGCGTTCGGCCGCGCCCTCAACGGCGCAGCCGGTACGGCCGATGTTGAACGCCGGATCACTGCCGGCACGGAAGCCGTGGGCACCCCGGTGGCCGCAGCAACAACCGTCCAACCTGAAAGCGGGTCAGAAAACTGATGGAAACCCGATGAGTTCCCAGCGATGAGTGCGCAACGATGACAACTTTGTTGCGCTCTGCAATGGGCCTTTCAGCTGCATTCGCGGCGGAGGCCCGCAGTAAGAAGTAGACGGTTCGTGCCTGGCTCGGTGCGGACCGAGACAGGAGAAATGTGGCCAAGGTCCGCGTACATGAGCTTGCTAAAGAGCTCGGTATTACTTCCAAAGATGCAGTAACCAAACTGCAGGAACTGGGCGAATTCGTTCGCTCCGCCTCGTCAACAATCGAGGCTCCCGTTGTGCGGAAACTGCGCAACGCTTACCCCGACGCCCCCGCAGCTTCGAAGTCCGAAGCTCCGGCGTCCGCCCCCCAGGCATCTGCCAGCCCGGCAGCGACCCGTCCGGCGCCTGCACCCGGCCCCGCTGCGCCCGCAGCGCCGGCGGCTGCAGCACCCAAGGCTGAAGCTCCGGCTCCGGCCGCTGCGGCACCTGCCGCCGCGCCCGCCGCTCCGGCAGCCCCCGCCGCCCAGGCTCCGGCAGCCCCCGCTGCCCAGGCCCCGGCCGCTCCGTCGACGGGCGTCAAGCCCGGCGCGCGTCCGGCCCCTAAGGCCGAAACCCCGGCTGCTCCGGCACGCCAGGGTGGTTCTGCACCGCGTCCGGGCGGTCCCCGTCCCGGCAACAACCCGTTCGCCACGTCCCAGGGCATGCCCCGCGGCCGCGGCGGCGACAACGAACGTCCCTCGCGTCCGGGCAACAACCCGTTCGCTCCTTCCCAGGGAATGCCCCGTCCGGGCGGAAGCCGCACCGAGGGTGAACGCCCCGGTGGTCCGCGCCCCGCAGCAGGCGCTGGCGGCCCCCGTCCGGGTGGTCCCCGTCCGGCAGCAGGCGCAGGCGGCCCCCGCCCCGGCGCCCCGCGTCCGGCCGGCGCTCCCGGCGCCGGTCGTCCGGCAGGAGCCGGCGGCAACCGCCCGACTCCCGGCATGATGCCTAACCGCACCGAACGTCCCGCACCCGCTGGTGCCGGCCGTCCCGGCGGCGGAGGCCGTGGTCCGGGCCGTCCGGGTGGCGCTCCGGGTACCGGTGCTCCCGGTGCCGGTGGCGGCGCTCCGGCCGGTGGTGGCTTTGGTAAGGGCGGTCGCGGTCGCGGCGGCACCCAGGGCGCCTTCGGTAAGGGCGGCGCAGGCCGTGGCAAGCAGCGCAAGTCGAAGCGTGCCAAGCGTCAGGAACTGGAGCAGATGAGCGCTCCGTCGCTGGGTGGCGTGAGCGTACCCCGCGGCGACGGCAACACCGTAGTCCGGCTTCGCCGTGGCTCGTCCATCACGGACTTTGCCGACAAGATCGAGGCAAACCCGGCAGCACTGGTGACGGTCCTCTTCCACCTCGGCGAAATGGCCACGGCCACGCAGTCGCTGGATGAAGAGACCTTCGCCCTGCTCGGCGAGGAGCTTGGCTACAAGCTCCAGGTTGTGTCCCCGGAGGACGAGGAGCGCGAGTTGCTCTCCACCTTCGACATCGACTTCGACGCCGAACTGGAAGCCGAAGGCGATGAAGACCTCGAGGCACGTCCTCCGGTTGTCACCGTCATGGGTCACGTTGACCACGGTAAGACCCGACTGCTCGATGCCATCCGCAAGTCCGACGTTATGGCGGGCGAGCACGGCGGTATCACGCAGCACATCGGTGCCTACCAGGTCACCCACGCCCACGAAGGCATCGATCGCAAAATCACCTTCATCGATACTCCGGGCCACGAGGCGTTCACCGCCATGCGTGCCCGTGGTGCGAAGGTCACCGACATCGCCATCCTGGTGGTCGCAGCGGACGACGGCGTCATGCCGCAGACCGTTGAAGCCCTCAACCACGCCCAGGCGGCCAACGTGCCGATCGTCGTGGCCGTGAACAAGATCGACAAGGAAGGCGCCAACCCGGACAAGGTCCGCGGCCAGCTGACCGAGTACGGCCTGGTTCCGGAAGAATACGGTGGCGACACCATGTTCGTGGAGGTCTCCGCCCGCCAGAACCTGAACATCGACGAGCTCCTCGGCGCCGTTCTGCTCACCGCAGACGCTGCCCTGGACATGCGCGCCAACCCGAACAAGGACGCCCGCGGTATCGCGATTGAAGCCAACCTGGACAAGGGCCGCGGTTCCGTGGCCACCGTCCTGGTTCAGTCCGGTACCCTGCACGTCGGCGACACCATCGTGGCAGGCACGGCCCACGGCCGCGTCCGTGCGATGTTCGACGACGACGGCAGCGCCCTGACCGAGGCCGGCCCGTCCCGCCCCGTGCAGGTGCTGGGTCTGTCCAACGTCCCGCGCGCCGGTGACACCTTCTTCGTGACCGCTGACGAGCGTACCGCCCGCCAGATCGCCGAGAAGCGTGAAGCCGCCGACCGCAACGCCGCCCTGGCCAAGCGCCGCAAGCGCATCAGCCTGGAAGACTTCGACCAGGCCGTCGCCGATGGCAAGATCGACACCCTCAACCTCATCCTCAAGGGTGACGTGTCCGGTGCCGTGGAAGCCCTCGAAGACGCGCTGCTCAAGATCGACGTCGGCGAGGGTGTCCAGCTCCGCGTCATCCACCGCGGTGTCGGTGCGATCACGCAGAACGACGTCAACCTGGCAACGGTCGACAGCGCCGTCATCATCGGCTTCAACGTCAAGCCCGCCGAGCGTGTTGCCGAACTGGCAGACCGCGAAGGCGTGGACATGCGCTTCTACTCCGTCATCTACGCAGCAATCGATGACATCGAGGCAGCCCTCAAGGGCATGCTCAAGCCGGAGTACGAAGAGGTCCAGCTTGGCACCGCCGAGGTCCGCGAAGTGTTCCGTTCCTCCAAGTTCGGCAACATTGCAGGCTCGATCGTCCGCTCCGGTGTTATCCGGCGCAACGCCAAGGCCCGCATCAGCCGCGACGGCAAGATCATCGGTGACAACCTCACCGTTGAGACGCTCAAGCGCTTCAAGGACGACGCAACCGAGGTCCGCACGGACTTCGAGTGTGGTATCGGTCTTGGCTCGTTCAACGACATCACCGAAGGTGACATCATCGAGACCTTCGAGATGCGCGAGAAGCCGCGCCTCTAAGTTGGTTTAGCAGTACAGGTGCGGGGCCGTTGGATTTTCCGGCGGCCCTGCACTTTTCCGCCGTAGAGGGGGCCCCGCCCCTACGCTGGGTGGCCGACGTCTTACGACGTCGGCCACCCAGCTCCGGCAGGCCCGATGCCACTCCCGGGCCCCCTCCACGGCTCCAAAGGGCCGCCGGAAGAAACCAACGGGAGTCCGTCGTAGACTCGCCTTAGGCGCGTGGCATGAAAACCCAACTGGTGTACGGCAGCCGTTACAGCGCCGTCGTACATCCAAATTTTTAGGAGTGGAAATGGCTGATCCCGCACGGGCTGCCAAGTTGGCGCAGCGGATTAAGGTTGTCGTTGCTGAGGCGCTGGGCCGGAGGGTGAAGGATCCCCGCCTGGAAGGCGTCACCGTGACCGACTCGCGGGTGACCAACGACCTGCAGCACGCAACTGTTTACTACACCGTGTTCGGTGACGAAGTGGCCCAGGCCGACGCCGCCAAGGGGCTGGAGAAGGCCAAGGGCGTGCTGCGGCAGGAAGTCGGGCGGAACATCACCGTGCGGCTGACTCCGACGCTCGAGTTCGTGGCTGACCAGATCCCCGTCAACGCCTCGAACCTTGAGGAGCTGCTCCGGGCGGCGAAGAAGCGCGACGCCGAGGTGGCCGCGCTTGCCGAAAGTGCCAAGCACGCCGGCGACGCCGATCCTTACAAGAGTGACACTCCGCAGGACGTGGAGCTCGACGAGGACGACTTTGACGAAGAGGACCTGGACCTCATCGACAACGACGCAATCGATGAGGACCGCAACAAGTAGGAATGCCTTCAACAGCAGGGGCCGGAACCGGTAACGGATCCGGCCCCTGCTGTCGTATCCGTTCGGAAAGATCCAGCTGCCGTTGCCGGTGACCCGGGATCCGGGTGAAAACCGCCTCGAGTCTGTCCGGGAGCGGCGTGGAGGTGGACGGCCGGGCCACGGTTGACGAATATAGAAGCATCAAGGACCGCAGTTATGCGCAAAGGTGGCGGAGTGCCGTGGAGTCCAGCCTGACCAAATGCCCGCACTGCGGGAAGACCAACCGGATTCCCGCGGCCGCTGCCGGGCACCCGCGCTGCGGCAACTGCGGCCGGGACCTTGCCTGGATCGTGGCGGCGTCCGACGCCGATTTCCCGGTTGTCGCGGAGCAATCCACCGTTCCGGTTCTCGTCGATTTCTGGGCGGCGTGGTGTGGGCCGTGCCGAATGGTCAGCCCGGTGCTGGACAAGCTGGCCGTGGAGCGGGCTGGAAAGTTCAAGCTGGTGAAGGTCGACGTCGACAGCTCCCCGGGATTGTCCCGGAGATTCGATATCCAGGCCATCCCGACGCTGCTCGTCATCAAGAACGGCGCGGTGGCAGCGCGCCAGGCCGGTGCGCCGCCGTCGGCCGCCCTTCGCAGCTGGCTCGACGCCGCACTGTCCGCCTAGCGGCGTCTTGAGCGTCCTCGGGCTCCCAGCCCGCCGCCCAGCACGGGAGATCCCATGCCCAGGAGGTAGCCGAAGTCGTACCAGTTCCCCGCGCGGGCGGAGTTATAGAACGGGAATTCACTCCAGAACCCGAATACATGGGCGATCAGGACGATCCATGCCGTCAGCCCATTCCAGAAACCCCACAGCAGGTCTTGCCACCACACGATGTACTCCCTCGGCTGGAAATCCACGGCGCCCTGTCGGGCCAGGTCCGACGCCAGGACAGTGGGCCAGCCTGGAAGCGCCGTGAGCTCAGGCTAGGGCGCCGGCCGGCCCGGCGATAGGGCCGGTGGACCTGTCGGTGCCCGCAGCCGGCTCGCGTGCAGGGATGCGCCCGAGGCCATCCACCAAATCGGCCTGGCTGCCGCAGAGCGCGATCCGGATCCAGCCTTCGCCGATCGAGCCGAACGCCGTGCCGGGGGCGAAGGCCACCCCGGAGTCCGCCAGGAAGCGGCGCGTCCATGACCGGACATCCCCGCCACTGGCATGCGAGACGTCCGCCCACAAATAGAACGCGCCTTGGGCCGCGAGGTAGGGGATGCCGTGGGCGCGCAGCACCGCCGAGGCCGCGTCGCGGTTGGCCCGGTAGTGGGCATGGGCGTGGCTGACGTAGTCCTGCGGACCGGTCAGCGCTGCCAGCGCGGCGTACTGCGACGGCGAGGCCACGCACGACACGATCGACTCCATCACGTTGTTCATCTTCTGTTCCAGCCCCGGCGGGCAGATCAGCGCACCGATCCGCAGTCCCGTCAGCCCGTAGGTTTTGGAGAGCGTGAGCGAGGTGAAAACGCGTGCTTCGCCCGGGACGTCGCTGTCGAAGCGGGCCGGGCTGACGTGCGGGACATCGTAGGTGAACGCCTCGTAGCATTCGTCGGAGATGACCCACAGATCGTGCCGCCTCGCCAGCTCCACGAGCCGGCGGGTCAGGTCCTCGCCCAGGACAGCGCCGAGCGGGTTGGACGGGGAATTCAGGATCAGCACCTTGGTTCGGGGCGTGATGAGCGCCTCGATGTCCTCGATCCGTGGCTGGAAATCGTGCTCCGGGTACAGCGGGTAGCGGACCGGAACGGCGTGCAGCAGGCTGCTCGTCATCGCGAAGGTGGGGTAGCCGGGATTGGGGATGAGGATCTCATCCCCGGGGGAGAGCAACAGGCTCATGGCGAAATGCAGGCCCTGCTGGGCGCCGTCGACCACGTACACGCGCTCCGCGCCGACCGGCGTCGCATTGTGTTCACGGAAGCGGGCGGCGAAGGCCTCCCGCAGCGCGGGGATCCCGGCGTTAGGTGTGTAGTTGGTCTCGTCCCGGTCCAGGCACGCCATGCCGGCCTCGAGGACATGGCGGGGGACTGCGAAGCCCGGCTCCCCGATACTCAGCACGATCGCACCGGGCGTTCCCCAGGCGGCTTCGGTGATCTCGCGGATCTGGTTAATCGGGACGTCGCGGACATGTGCGGCAAGCTCGGGCATGTCTGCCATCCTAACGCCCGGCGTCCGCGGTGGCGGCGGGACGGTGGGCGTCGGGGCGGGGCTGGCCCGCATATACTGGGAGGCGTGCTTTCTGGACTGGTGATAGTAGACAAGCCGCAAGGTTGGACCAGCCACGATGTGGTTGGACGGATGCGGCGGATTGCCGGTACCCGAAAGGTCGGCCACGCCGGGACACTGGATCCGATGGCCACCGGCGTTCTGGTGGTGGGCATCAACAAGGCCACCCGGCTGCTGACCTACATCGTGGGCACGTCCAAGACCTACACCGCCACCATCAGGCTCGGTGAATCCACCGTCACGGACGACGCCGAAGGCGAGATCACCGCCACCCGCAGCGCCGCCGGGGTCACCGTAGACGCCGTCCGCGCCGGCGTCGCGGCACTGACCGGGGAAATCGAGCAGGTTCCCAGCAGCGTCAGTGCCATCAAGGTCAACGGCGAACGCGCCTACGCCCGGGTCCGGTCCGGTGAAGAGGTCAAGCTCGCGGCCCGGCCGGTGACCATCCACCGCTTTGAGATCCACGAGACCCGTCCCGTCCACGACGGCGAGTCCCTCGACGTGGACGTCACCGTGGAGTGCTCCTCCGGTACCTACATCCGTGCCCTGGCCCGCGACCTCGGCGATGCTCTCGGCGTCGGCGGCCACCTGACTGCACTGCGGAGGACTCAAGTGGGTCCATACACCCTTGATCAGGCGCACACCCTCGAACAATTGGCCGAGACGCTGGACGTCCTGGAAATCTCGGACGCGGCCCGGGCGCTGATGCCGAACCGTGAACTCAGCGAGGCGGAAACCACCGAGATTTCCTTCGGCCGCAGGATCGGAGCCGGAGCAGCGGCAGGCACGCCGGAGGCAGCGACCGCGGACAAACCGGCAGCGGCGTTCGCGCCGGACGGTTCGCTCGTGGCCCTCCTGGCCGATGCGGGAAGCTACGCCAAACCAGTGCTCGTCTTCGCGCCGGATAATGAAAAGCCCGGCAACGAAAAGCCCGGCAACGGCAAGCCGGCCACAGATAAGCAGCCCACAGATAAGCTGGCCGGCCAGTAGTGGACGCGTATTTCTACATCATTCTGGTGGTTGGCCTGCTCTCCAGCATCATCTGCGTCGTCGCGGGCCTCCTGAAGAAGGCGCCCAACGACACGACGATACTGTCGGTGGCCGCCGTCGAACTTGCCCTCCTGGTCTATCTGGGGGGTTCGATTGTCCGGGTGGCCAGCGGCGAGCGGATCGCGGGGGAGGCTTGGGAGTTCTGGGGCTATCTGGCGACGGCGCTGATCCTCCCGATTGGGGCCGTGTACTGGTCCATCCTGGAGCGGACCCGCTGGAGCAACTTTGTCCTGGCCGCCGTCGGCGTCACCGCCCTGGTGATGGCGGCGCGCATGAACCAGATCTGGTATTGAGATGGAAGAGGCAGAAAACGTGAGCGCAAACTCCCCGCACGACGGCACCGGAAACCCGGCGGCGCCGGCGTCCCGGACCACTGGGCCGGCGGACGCTGGATCCGCCGACACTGCGCCGGCGACGACCGATACCCGCAACACCGGGCCGGGACGGCTGCTGATTGCTGTCTATGCCATCTTCGCGATTTCGGCGACGGCCCGGGCCGGCTACCAGATTCTCACCAAGTTTTCCGAGGCGCCGCTGGCGTACCTGCTGTCCGCGTTCGCCGCCGCCGTCTACGTCGTGGCCACCGTGTCTCTGGCGAAGCCGGGGCGCACCGCGTTCAAGGTCTCGGTGGCGGCAGTCCTGGTGGAGCTTGTGGGCGTCCTGGTGGTGGGAGCACTCAGCGTGTTCGACTCGGTAAACTTCCCGCACGAGACAGTATGGTCCCTGTTTGGCCGCGGCTACGGATTCATCCCGCTCCTGCTGCCGATCCTGGGACTCATCTGGCTGTACCGCCGACGGCCCGCGCCCCGGGACCACTGACTCCGGCTGATTACAGGCGGCCGGCGATGCGCCGGGCCTCAGTGAGCCTGCTGCGCAGCCCCGGCCAGGCCGCGGCGAAGCCCGGGTGCAGTTCCTTGCCGCCGACGCCGTCAATCCCCACCCACTGCAGTTCGATACTTTCCGCATCACTGATCGCGGCCTCGAACGGCTGCAGGGCAACGGCCACCACGGTGGTGTAAGACCAGTAGCCGACGTCGAACACCGACGTAAACAGGACCTGGAGATTCCCCGGAGGCACGGCCGCTTCCTCGTGTGCTTCCCGCAACGCGCCGTGGATGGCTTCTTCCCCTTGGTGCAGGGCGCCGCCGGGGAGCCCCCAAGTGCCGCCCTGATGGCTCCACAAGGCGCGGTGCTGGAGCAGGACCCCCTTGGCGGGGTCGTGGACCAGAAGCCCGGCGGAACCGAACCGACCCCAGAACCGCCCCCGGTCGCCATCGACCCAGGCATCGCCAGGATCGCGTGGGCCCAACGGGCGGCGCGGATCGCCCGGCAGCAGTGGTGCGAACGGTGATTCCCCGACTTGGGGAGCGGCTGTGCTGTCCATCCCTACAGCTTGCCACGCACCGGTCCGTAGGAGGGCGGGGGTCGTACGCAGTGTTACGTGCCCGGACGTGCCCTATGGGCTCCAGATGCTCTGAAGTGCGCTGCCGGGAGTCACCCACTATGAGTCACGCGCCAGCAGGAATGGCTTCCGCTATGTCTGTCGTACCCCTCTGGCAGAGTTTAGTTATGGAAGCCATTGGAGAGTTCATCCCGGACCGGGCCCCGTGGGCCGGCCCGGCTGTGTCCTCCCGGCATCCCCGCCTGGCCGCCGTTCCCGGCGCGGCTGACGCAGCCGGCGGCGCTCTGGGCGCCGCGGGTGCGGCGGTGGACTCGGCGCTGGCGGCGCTGCGGGCTTCGAACCCGGCTGCGGATGTCGATTCCCCCTGGTTTGGCTTGCGGGAGGCCGCGGACTTTGCCGGCCACGTCGAGGACCTGTCCCGCACGGTCGAATACTTCCAGCTCGTTGCCGCGGCGGCGGTAGAGCGGACGCGCAAACACGCCGCGTTCACCGCGCCGGCCGCACACGGCTGGGGTGAGGAAGCGGCCCAGGCGGGCTGGCTGACGGGTTGGAAACAGGAATCCGACGGCGGGATGGATGCAGGGGCCGGCGGGGGAGCTGATGCCGTTTCCGACGCCGGGGCTCACGGCGCACCTGTCGGCGGGACGCATGCCGGGGCCGGAACTGGCCCCCGGGGTGACTTTGCCGGGCAAATTGGGATGTCTGCTGCGGCGGATGACGGTTACCGGAACGCCACAGATTTTTTGCGGGCGCGGCTGCGGATCGGCGCCGCGGAGGCCAGGCGCCGGCTGGCGCTGGCCGACTCGCTGCTGCCCCGGCAGGGACTCGCCGGCCGGCCCATCCCGCCCGTGCACCCGGAGCTCGGAGCCGCCGTCGCGGCCGGCGAGGTCGCGTCCCGGGCCGCGACCGTCATCACGCTCGCCCTGGACCGGGTCCGGCACAGCTGCCTCCCGGAGGCCGTCGCGGCGATGGAGCACGCCCTGACCGCGACGGCCATCGAGAACGACGCCGACTTCCTGGCCCGGATCGCCCGCCGGTGGGCCGAGGCGCTGGACCAGGACGGCGCCGAGCCCTCCGAGGAACTGCTCCGCCAGCTCCAGGGCGCTTTCCTCCGCAAACCCCGGCACGGCCTGCAGCACCTGGAAATCTTCGCCACCACGGACCAGTTCGAACACCTGATCACCGTGATGAACACCGCCACCAACCCCCGCACCGGCCCCGACACCGGCAAAGGCACCGCCACCGGACCGGGTGACGGGTCCGCGGCGGCGGATGCGCCAGGCCCGGCTGCGGAGCCCGCCACGGCCGAAGAGGACCCGTCGCTGCCGTCCCTGGACCTCCGCTCCCGGCCCCAACGGCTGCTCGACGGCCTCGTCGGCGCGTGCAAAGCAGCCCTCGCCACCGGAGGGCTGCCCGCCGCGGGCGGGCTCCGGCCCCAGGTCATGGCCACCATCGACTACCGCGACCTGCTCACCCGGCTCGGGACGATTCCCGCCGAAGCAGGCGCCCCTGCCAACACCGCACAGCACGGCACCGGAACCAGGCACGGCACCGGGACGCTGCTGTTTACCGGCCCAATTACCGCGTCCACGGTTCGCAAGCTCGCGTGCGACGCGGACATCATCCCGGTGGTCCTCGGCGGCGAGGGCCAGGTCCTGGACATCGGCCGGGCCTCCCGGGTATTCCCGTCCCACATCCGCAAGGCCATCACGGCCCGGGACCGGGGCTGCGCCTTCCCGCAATGCACCATTCCCGCTCCCTGGTGCGAGGCCCACCACATCACCTACTGGTCCCGCGGCGGAACCAGCGGAACCGGCAACGGCACCCTGCTCTGCAGCCATCACCACCACGTGATCCACAAGGAACACTGGAGCATCCAGATGCGCACCGGCATCCCCTGGTTCATCCCGCCACCCCACCTCGACCCCGCCCGGACACCCCGCCGGAACACCTACTTCCGCCTGGAGTGACCCCGTGCCTGGACGGACGCTCGCCTCGACTGACTCGGTGGGACCCCCGCAACCGCGCCCTCCGTCGCCGGGCTCCCTGCACCGGGCCGAAAGTCCCAAGCCTCCGCGCCACGGCGGGCCTAGGGTGGAGGCATGGACCAGCGCAGTCTGATGCTGCGGGCAGTGAAGACGCTCCACACCCTTGCCTGGCTCGTGATTGAGGCCTGCATGGCCTACGTCCTGTACGCCGGCATCACGGGCCGCAATGACCGGAAGACGAGGGCTGCCGCCGTCGTGGTCGCCAGCGAATCGCTGATTTTTGCGGGCACCGGCTTCCAATGCCCGTTGACCGTCGTCGCGAAAAGTCTTGGAGACGGCTCGGGCTCCGTCACGGACATCTACCTGCCGCGGTGGTTAGCGAATATCCTGCCCGGGCTCCACGTCCCCCTCATCCTCGTCGCAGTGCTGCTGCATTGGCGGAATTGGCGGAAACAGACGGTGCGCGACAGCGAGCGGCGGCTTTTGCTGGGGCGATAGTGCGCGCCCGCCTCACACCTTCGCCCTGCCGCCGATTAACCGTGGTCCCTCCGGCGGGGCCTTTACGCGGATGCCCCGGAGCCCGGCGGACCGTCCGGGAGTTGCCCGGATTGCGGGTAATCTAAGAGAGTTCCGGAGCCGGCACGGTCGCTCCGGAGCAGTTCATGGCAGGCAGCAAAAGGCGAGGTTGATGGTCCACATCTGGAACGATCTGTCCGAGGTCCCGGCGGACTTTGGTCCTTCGGTTGTCACGTTCGGCAATTTCGACGGCGTGCACCGCGGCCACCAGCAGGTGCTGTCGCAGCTCATCCGTACCGCCCGGTTGAAGCACGCACGCGCCGTCGCCATCACCTTCGACCCACACCCCGCGCAGGTACACCGTCCGGAATCGGCTCCCGAACTGATCATGGGGCTGGAGGACAAGCTCGTGGCCCTCGGAGAGCTCGGCCTCGACGCCGTGCTGGTGATGAAGTACTCGATGGAGCTCGCCAGCCTCACCCCCGAGGAATTCGTCGCGTCAGTGCTGGTCGACAGCCTCAAGGCCAGCCACGTGGTGATCGGCCACGACGCCCGGTTTGGCCGCGGCAATTCCGGCGACCTCGCCACCATGCAGGAGCTGGGCAAGAAGCTCGGGTTCGAGGTGCTGGTCATCAGCGAATTCGGCTCAGAGGGCTTTCCCATCCACGACGACGACGGCACGGACCGCCGCTGTTCGTCCACGTGGGTGCGCGAGGCCCTGCGCGCGGGCGACGTCGCCACCGCCGCTGCCGTCCTCGGCAGGCCGCACCGGATGCGCGGCGAGGTGGTGCACGGTGCCGCACGCGGCCGCGACCTCGGGTTCCCCACCGCGAACCTCTCCTCGACGGCCACCGGGTACATCCCCGCGGACGGCATCTACGCCGGCTGGCTCGTGGACCAGGCAGGCACGCGCTGGCCCGCCGCCATCTCCGTAGGCTCGAACCCGACGTTCGACGGCGTGAGCCGTCAGGTCGAGGCCCACGTGATCGACCGCCCGGAAGAGTCTCCCGACGACTTCGATCTGTACGACCAGACAGTTGTGGTGGAATTTGTCGCCAGGCTCCGCGGCATGGTGGCGTACCGTGGGGCTGAAGCTTTGGTGGAGCAGATGCGCCTGGACGTCGTCCAGGCCCACGACCTCCTGTTCGCCCGCTAAAAACCGGGCCGGATCGGCGTCGGCCCCGCGCTGACAATGTTCTGGTTCACTGGAGCCGCGCTGATTCACAGCCACTTGGCAAGGAAGGCAAGACACGTGACCATCGAGAAAAACACGAGGGAACTGGACCAGGACATTGTCCGGGATTTCAGTGCGCGGATGAGCTACGCGTCCTACCTGCAGTTGCCCACCCTGCTCAGCGCCCAGCAGCCGGTCAGCACCCCGGAACACCACGACGAGATGCTGTTCATCATCCAGCACCAGACCACGGAGCTGTGGCTGAAGCTGGTATTGCACGAGCTTCGCAGCGCCGCCGCGTGGCTGCGGTCGGACGACCTCGGGTCCGCCCTGAAGGCGATCGCCCGCGTCAAGCACATTCAGAAGACACTCACCGAGCAATGGTCCGTGCTGGCCACCCTGACGCCCACCGAGTACTCCCAGTTCCGCGGCTTCCTCGGCAACTCGTCCGGATTCCAGTCCAGCCAGTACCGTGCGGTGGAGTTCCTCCTCGGCAACAAGAACGCCAAGATGCTTCCGGTGTTCGAATCGGACCCCGAGGCCCACGAGATGCTGCGCGAACTGCTCGAAGCCCCCAGCATCTACGACGATTTCCTCGCCTATCTCAAGCGCCAGGGCTTCGATGTCCCGGCCTCCCTGCTGGAGCGCGACGTCACCAAGGCCCACGAGTTCTGCCCCGAACTGGTCCCGGTGTTCAAGTACATCTACGAGAACGCCGCCGACAACTGGGGCGCATACGAGGCCTGCGAGGAACTTGTGGACCTTGAGGACAACTTCCAGCTGTGGCGTTTCCGCCACCTGCGCACCGTCCAGCGGACCATCGGCATGAAGGCCGGCACCGGCGGATCCAGCGGCGCCGCGTTCCTGCAGAAGGCCCTCGAACTGACCTTCTTCCCCGAGCTCTTCGCCGTGCGGACGGAGATCGGCCAGTGAGCATCTCCGCCAACACCGACGCGACGGACAGCCTGTGGCAGCGCGCCCTCGACCTCGACGCCGCGGACCCGCTGGCCGGCTACCGCGACCACTTCGTCGGCACGGACACGGACCTGTCCTACCTTGACGGCAACTCCCTGGGCCGTCCGCTCAAGCGGACCGTCACCGACATCAGCAGCTTCATCCAGGACAGCTGGGGCGGCCGCCTGATCCGGGGCTGGGACGAGGAATGGCTCGAACTGCCCCAGAAGATCGGCGACCAGCTCGGCCGCGCCGTGCTCGGCGCGGCGCCGGGGCAGACGATCATTGCCGATTCCACCACCGTGGTGCTGTACAAGCTCATCCGCGCCGCGCTGGCAGCCGTCACCGATCCGGCCCGGACCGAGATCGTCCTGGACACGGATAATTTCCCCACCGACCGCTACCTGGTGGAGGGAATCGCCCGTGAAGAAGGCCTGACCCTGCGCTGGATCGACGCCGATCCGGCCTCCGGCGTCACCGTCGAGCAGGTGCGCGACGCCACCGGCCCGGCCACCGCCGTCGTGGTCCTGAGCCAGATCGCCTACCGCTCCGGCTTCCTCGCGGACCTGCCGGGCATCACCGCGGCAATCCACGACGCCGGCGCCCTGGTGGTGTGGGACCTGTGCCACTCCGCCGGGTCTGTGGAGATCGCTTTGGACGACGCCGACGTCGACTTCGCGGCAGGCTGCACCTACAAATATCTGAACGGGGGACCGGGCTCGCCCGCGTTCGCCTACATCAACGCACGGCACCTGGCCGGGCTGCAGCAGCCCATCTGGGGCTGGATGGGGCGCAAGGACGCGTTCGAAATGGGTCCCGGCTACGAGGCCGCCCCCGGCATCCGCGGCTTCCTTAGCGGCACTCCGGCGATCTTCGGGATGCTCGCCATGCGCGGCACCCTGGACCTGATCGAGGAAGCGGGGATGGCGTCACTGCGGGAGAAGTCACGGGTGCTGACCGCTTATGCCCTCGAACTTTACGACGCCTGGCTGGCGCCGGCCGGCGTGCAGCTGTCCACCCCGCGGGCGGCGGAACTGCGCGGCAGCCACGTGACGATCGACCACCCGGCCTTCCGGGAAATGACGGCCACATTGTGGGACCAGGACGTGATTCCCGATTTCCGCGCCCCGCAGGGCATCAGGATCGGGCTGTCGCCGCTCAGCACATCCTTCGCGGAGCTTTACCGGGGTGTCGCCGCTATTCGCGAACTGCTCGCAGCCCAGGAAAGTGGAAAACCGCAACCGCCGCAGGCAGCTGGCGCGCCGGCAGAGTCGGCGGCCGCGCCCGGCGGTTTCGACAAGACCGCGGACGTGCCACTAAACTGAACGTTGGATCCGGCTGCAGTCCGTGGCGGCTGGCTCCTGTTGTGTACGGAATGCCCGGCTTCGGCGGGGGATTCCGGGACGGCACCCCCGGCAGTGAATTACTGATTCGGGCCTCACGGCACATCTCTAGGAGTTATTGTGGCACTTGAAGCCGCTGTAAAGCAGTCCATCATCAAGGATTTCGCAACGTCCGAGGGCGACACCGGTTCGCCGGAGGTCCAGGTTGCAGTCCTGACTCAGCGGATCAAGGATCTCACTGAGCACATGAAGGAGCACAAGCACGATTACCACACCCAGCGCGGTCTGCTGGCCATGGTTGGTCGTCGCAAGCGCATGCTCACCTACCTCAAGAACACTGACATCACCCGCTACCGTAAGCTCATCGAGCGCCTCGGCCTGCGTCGCTAGTCAGTTTTAAGGGGCGGCCCCTTCCGGACCGGAAAGGGCCGCCTTCTTCAGGAAAAAACTAAACAGGAGGATCAACCGCATCACGCATTCGCGGTCCTCGGTAGTGATCCCCGGGAACGGCCTCAAGGAATGAGGCCCGGCCCGTGGGTCTCGATCGATGACCGGGTGCAGTGCAGGCCAGTAGACAGATGCTGGGCTGGGTTGATGCGGCTGGGCTCCGTGAACCAAGAAACGGAGGTGACTCTCTATGGAGGGTCCCGAAATCCAGTTCTCAGAAGCAATCATTGACAATGGCCGCTTCGGCAAGCGTGTAATCCGCTTTGAAACCGGCCGCCTTGCCAAGCAGGCAGCCGGCGCAGCGATGGTCTACATCGATGAAGAGACCGCGCTGCTGTCCGCAACCACCGCCGGCAAGCACCCGCGTGAAGGTTTCGACTTCTTCCCGCTGACCGTCGACGTCGAAGAGCGTATGTACGCCGCCGGCCGCATCCCGGGCTCGTTCTTCCGCCGCGAAGGCCGTCCCTCCACGGAAGCCATCCTGGCCTGCCGCCTCATGGACCGCCCGCTGCGCCCCGCGTTCGTCAAGGGCCTGCGCAACGAGGTCCAGATCGTCGTCACCGTGCTGTCCATCAACCCGGACGAGCTCTACGACGTCGTCGCGATCAACGCGTCCTCGATGTCCACCCAGCTTTCCGGCCTGCCCTTCTCCGGCCCGATCGGCGGCGTCCGCGTTGCCCTCGTTGCCGACGAGAACGGCTCGCAGTGGGTTGCGTTCCCGAAGCACTCCCAGCTCGAGAACGCCGTCTTCAACATGGTCGTCGCCGGCCGCATCGCCGGTGACGACGTCGCCATCATGATGGTTGAAGCCGAAGCCACCGACAACTCCTGGAACCTCATCAAGGAACAGGGCGCCACCGCCCCGACCGAAGAGGTTGTCTCCGAAGGCCTCGAGGCTGCCAAGCCGTTCATCAAGGCCCTTTGTGAAGCACAGTCCGACCTGGCAGCCCGCGCCGCCAAGCCGACCGTCGAGTTCCCGGTCTTCCTGGACTACCAGGACGACGTCTACGCCGCTGTGGAGTCTGCTGCCGCCGAGAAGCTGGCCGCTGTCTTCCAGATCGCCGACAAGCAGGAACGCGACACCGCGTCCGACGAGCTCAAGGACGAGGTCACCTCTTCCCTGGCTGGCCAGTTCGAAGGCCGCGAGAAGGAACTGTCCGCAGCCTTCCGCTCCGTCACCAAGCAGGTTGTGCGCCAGCGTATCCTCAAGGACCAGATCCGCATCGACGGCCGCGGCCTGACGGACATCCGCCAGCTCACCGCCGAGGTTGAGGTTCTGCCCCGCGTCCACGGCTCGGCCATCTTCGAACGCGGCGAGACCCAGATCATGGGTGTCACCACGCTGAACATGCTCAAGATGGAACAGCAGATCGACTCGCTGTCTCCCGTGACGCGCAAGCGCTACATGCACAACTACAACTTCCCGCCGTACTCCACCGGCGAGACCGGCCGCGTCGGTTCCCCGAAGCGCCGCGAAATCGGCCACGGTGCCCTCGCAGAGCGCGCCATCATGCCGGTGCTGCCGTCCCGCGAGGAATTCCCCTACGCCATCCGCCAGGTGTCTGAGGCTCTCAGCTCCAACGGTTCGACGTCGATGGGTTCCGTCTGCGCCTCCACGCTGTCCCTGCTGAACGCAGGCGTGCCGCTGAAGGCTGCTGTTGCGGGTATCGCCATGGGCTTGGTCTCCGACCAGGTCGACGGCCAGACCCGTTACGCCGCCCTGACCGATATCCTCGGCGCCGAAGATGCCTTCGGTGACATGGACTTCAAGGTTGCCGGTACTTCCGAGTTCGTCACGGCCATCCAGCTGGACACGAAGCTCGACGGCATCCCGGCCTCGGTCCTGGCCGCCGCCCTGAAGCAGGCCCGCGAAGCCCGCCTGCACATCCTGGACGTCCTGAACTCCGCGATCGACACCCCGGACGAGCTCTCCGAGTTCGCGCCGCGCGTCATCGCGGTCAAGATCCCGGTTGACAAGATCGGCGAGGTCATCGGCCCGAAGGGCAAGATGATCAACCAGATCCAGGAAGACACCGGAGCCGACATCTCGATCGAGGACGACGGAACTGTCTACATTGGCGCCACCAACGGCCCGTCTGCCGACGCAGCACGGTCCGCGATCAACGCCATCGCCAACCCGCAGATCCCGGAAATCGGTGAGCGCTACCTGGGCACGGTCGTCAAGACCACCACCTTCGGCGCCTTCGTTTCCCTGACCCCGGGCAAGGACGGCCTCCTGCACATCTCCGAGCTGCGCAAGATCGCCGGCGGCAAGCGCGTGGACAACGTCGACGACGTCGTCTCCGTGGGCCAGAAGATCCAGGTGGAAATCACCAAGATCGACGATCGCGGAAAGCTGTCCCTCTCGCCCGTAGTGGCTGAGGAGGCTGGCGCGGAAAATGCAGGAAACACGGAAAACGCTGACAACGCCGAGGTCTCCGCGGACGCCGCGGAGTAGTCTCTCCTGAGTCAAAAAGCGGGGCCGGTGGATCAACCACCGGCCCCGCTGCTGTTAAAGGTAGGATGGCAGGCAGATTTGGCATGTGTTCAATGAAAGGCCTTGATGACTGTCGTCCCCCTGCCGCTAGAGCAGAACCAGCACGCTGACACCCTGATCCACGGCGCCGACGGCGGCTCCGAGGTGCGACGCTCGGTCCTGCCCGGCGGCGTCCGCGTCCTCACCGAAGCGATGCCCGGCCAACGCTCTGCCACGATCGGTTTCTGGGTCGGCGTCGGCTCCCGCGACGAGGCTCCCGGCCAGCACGGTTCCACGCACTTCCTGGAGCACCTGCTCTTCAAGGGCACCAAGCGCCGCACCGCGCTGGAGATCGCCTCGGCCTTCGACGAGGTCGGCGGGGAATCCAATGCGGCCACCGCGAAGGAAAGCACCTGCTACTTCGCCCGCGTGCTGGACACGGACCTTCCCATGGCGATCGACGTCATCGCGGACATGATCACCGGCGCGGTCCTGGACCCGCAGGAGATGGAGCAGGAGCGGGACGTCATCCTCGAGGAAATCGCCATGGACAGCGACGATCCCACCGACGTCGCGCACGAGAACTTCGTGGCCGCCGTGCTGGGAACGCACCCGCTGGGCCGCCCCATCGGCGGCACGCCGGCAGCCATCCGGGCCGTGGCACGCGACTCGGTGTGGGACCACTACCGCCGCTACTACCGTCCCGACGAGCTCGTGGTCACCGCGGCCGGCGGCCTGGACCACGACGTCGTCTGCGGGCTCGTGGTGGATGCCCTGCACTCCGCCGGCTGGAACCTTGAGGCCGCGGCCGCCCCCGTGCAGCGCCGCTCCACCGAACGTGCATCGATCACCGGCACGGCCGGCCTGCATGTGGTCAAGAGGCAGGTGGAGCAGGCCAACATCATTATGGGTTGCCCGTCGCTGGTCGCCACCGACGGCCGCCGCTTTGTGATGAGTGTGCTCAACGCCGTCCTCGGCGGCGGAATGTCCTCCCGCCTCTTCCAGGAGGTCCGGGAAAAGCGCGGACTCGTCTACTCGACCTACTCTTTCGCCTCCTCCTACGCCGATGCCGGCTATTTCGGCATGTACGCCGGATGCACCCCGTCGAAGGTCCGCCAGGTCATTGATCTGCTGGGCGCCGAACTGGACAAGCTGGCTGCCGACGGCATCTCAGACGAGGAGCTGCGCAAGGCGGAGGGGCAGCTGTGCGGCGGAATCGTGCTGGCGCTGGAGGACACCGGTTCCCGGATGTCCCGGCTGGGCCGCGCGGAACTGGTGTCCGGCGAGTACCAGGACATCGATGAGACCCTCCGCCAGATCAAGGCCGTCACAGCCGCGGAGGTCCAGGAGCTCGCCCGTGAGCTCGCGGCAGCCCCGCGGACCGTCACGGTGGTCGGGCCGTTCGAGGAAAGCGAGACGTTCGGACTCCTGGCCTAGACATTCCAACTGGCGCGGCGTCATGATGGTGGCGGGGTCACTCGGGAGGAACTCCATATGGGAGAAACTGTGGACCGGCCGCTGCCAGGCAGTGCATGTGAGGCGCTTGAGGCTTTCCTGGGCCATTGGACGGGGACCACGCACTGGGAGGCAACCGCGTGGGGTCCGGCGCGCACCGCGGACACCGAGATTATCTTTTCCCGGGCAGCCGCCGGGCTTGCCGTCGCCCAGAGCTACCGGCACACGGATGCGGACGGGACCCGGTCCGAAGGCCACGGTGTCTTCACGACGGACCCGGACCATCCGGAGACCTTCTGGTACCACGTCAACAGCTTGGGGTTGCCGCCCGAGGGACCCGCGCGCGCCAGCATGGAAGGCGGCACCTTGACCGTGGAACGGCGAAGTGACCGCGGGACCGCACGGCACACCTTCCGGGTGGACGACGGCGAACTCACTCATGCCGCCGGACTCCGCCTGGGCAGGGCGAGCGATTTCACGCCCTTCATGACTACCGTGTGCCGCCGCGTCGCTGAGGGCGCTGCCGTACCGGCGTGAGGTCTTAGGAGGCGGCCTGCAGAATCCGGGTCTTCGGAGTTCCCTCTAGGCCGGGCGCCGCCTCGGCGGAGTTCCAGACCTTCGCCTGAAGATTGGCCAACAAGGCCTCTGCCTGCCCGCGCTGCTCGAAGTCCAGTTCAACGACCACAGAGTGCGGGTCGTCCACGGGTTGGTTGATGCGGTACGCGGTGACGCCCGACGCCGCGCGGTTCACCGGATCACGGTCGAACGCCGCTTTCCACATGGAGAAATCCTTGATCCTATGCTCGATCTGCAAGGTGAACATGCTGCCCTCCTCGTTGGTGTTTGTTGCCCGCCGCGGCGGATATTCCACACTCTAGAACCGGCCAGCTAAACGCGATACCCCGGATTTTGTGAACCCGACATACCGGCTTTATGGAGCCGGGCGTGCCCGGGTTACCCGCCGGCGAACGGCGGCAGCACGTCGACGACGTCGGCCGGCTTGAGCGCCGCGGCATGGTCCCGCACGGCAACTTCGTTGAGCAGGAAGCTGGAGCGGGACAGGATGCGGGCCAGCGGCGGCGTACCGGCCGGCGGTTCGGGGCGCTCGACGGTGAGGATCGCCTCGAGCAGCGAGGCGAGGGTGTCGCCGTCGGCGAGGTCGTAGCGTTCTTCATCCACGCCGGCGGCAGCGCGTGCGGCAGCGAAGTAGCGTACATTCACGAAAAAGTCAGCCTCCGATGGCGCTCATGCTGCGGTCCGGCTGGACGAAGTCGGGCGCGTCGAGGCCCACATGGTCCATGCCGTGGGCCTTGGGCTTGATCCACATGGCATCCTGCCAGCGTTCGGCGAGCTGTTCGTCGCTGGCGCCCTCGCGCAGCAGCCCCAGCAGATCCACTTCCTCGCGCGAGAACAGGCAGCTCATGATCTTGCCCTCGGCGGTGATGCGCGTCCGGCGGCAGTCCGAGCAGAACGGCTCCGTGACGGAGGCGATGATGCCCACAGTGCCGAGCAGAGGGCCGGCGGCGCGGTCGGTGCCGGGAACCCGGGCCCGGACTTCGAACCGTTCCGCCGGGGCGCCGTCGCGGTCCCGCGGGTCGGAACTGAGCACGTAATCGACCGAGAGCAGTTCCCGGATCTCCGCGGCGGTGATCATGTTCCGCCGGGTCCAGCCGTGGTCCGCGTCGAGCGGCATCTGTTCGATGAAGCGCAGTTCATAGCCGCGGTCCAGTGCCCAGGCCAGGAGGGCCGGGGACTCGGCGTCGTTGATGCCGCGCATGAGTACAGCGTTGAGCTTGACCGGGCCCAGGCCTGCGGCCCAGGCGGCGTCGACGCCGGCGAGGACCCTGTCCAGGAAGGGCCGGCGGGTCAGCTTGGTAAAGGTTTCTTCATGCAGGGAGTCCAGCGAGACGTTGATTCTGGTCAGTCCCGCGGCTTTGAGTCCGGCGGCCTTCTTGTCCAGGCCGACGGCGTTGGTGGTCATCGAGATTGGCAGGCCGGGGTGGGCCTGGCGGAGCGCGGCGATGATCTGCAGCAGGTCCGCCCGCACCAGGGGCTCGCCTCCGGTCAGCCGCAGTTCACGCACGCCGAGCATGTCGACGCCGATCCGCACGATCCGGACGATTTCCTCCGCGGACATCACCGCCTGCTTGGACAGCCATTCCAGGCCCTCGGCCGGCATGCAATAGGTGCAACGCAGATTGCACTTGTCCGTCAGTGAGAGGCGCATGTCCGTGGCGCGGCGGCCGTAGCGATCCACGAGCCCTGCAACCAGGCCCTCCGGACGCCCGGACAGCGCGGCTGCAGCAGGCACTCCCGCTCCGGGACTGCCTGCCGCGCGGGGCTGGGGCATACCCAGTTGAACTGTCATAGAGTCAGGCTACGCCACCTCGCTGCCCACGTCACAGCCGCATGACGGCACGGATATTACGGATTCGGGAACGATGTCCGGCGGGGGTCCGGAGCCCTGCCCGGACCGTGGCCGCGAACCTATGCTGGAAGCGTGAACAAGACCCAGCCGGCCCCGGACGCAACGGAGTACCGGCGCATCCTCCTCGTCGAGGACGAACCGACCATCGCGGGAGTGGTCCGGGACTACCTCGTCCAGGCTGGATACCAGGTGGTCCTCGCCGCCGACGGGTTCACGGCCCTGCGCCTTGCGGCCGAACGCCGCCCGGACCTCGTCCTGCTGGACCGGATGCTGCCGGGCCTGGACGGTGTGGAAGTCTGCCGCCGGCTCCGTGCCGCACACAGTGTCCCGGTCATCATGCTCACTGCCCTCGGAACGGAAGACGACCGGATCCTCGGCCTGGAAGCCGGCGCTGACGACTACGTCACCAAGCCATTCTCGCCCCGCGAGCTGGTACTGCGGGTCCGTTCGGTCCTGCGCAGGAGCATTCCCGAATTCAGCCCGGAGCCCTCCGTCGAAGTGGGCGGTTTCGACCTCAACCCGGCCGCACGCACCGTCTCCCGCCATGGCAGGCCCCTGGCGCTGACGGCCAGGGAGTTCGACCTTCTGGCCTTCATGCTCCGCCGTCCCCGGCAGGTCTTCAGCCGCGAGGAACTCATGAAAGCCGTCTGGGGCTGGGACTACGGGGACCTGTCCACTGTCACGGTGCACGTGCGGAGGCTGCGGGAGAAGATCGAGGACGACCCCACCCGCCCCTCCGTCCTGAAAACGGTCTGGGGCGTGGGTTACCGGCTGGACCCCAGCGATGAGGAGGAGTCCGCCGATGCAGACCTCTGAACTCCTGACCATCATCGGCTGGGCCCTGGCCTGGGGAGCCGTGATCGGGGCCGCGTCGCTGCTCATCCTGAAATCCCTGCGCCGGGCCTCGTTCGCGGTCCAGATCTGTGTGGTGGTGCTCGCCGCCGTGGCGGTCCTGACGGCCGGAATGGTCAGCGCCTTCAACGCGATGTTCATCTCGGCCCGGGACCTCGAAGTGATGTGGTACGTCCTGGCCGTGGCTTCCGCCGTGGCTGTTTCGATCGCGCTCGTGCTCGGAGCGAGGGTCTCGCGGAACGCCAAGGCGCTGGTCGAGGCTGCCCGGAGCATCGGCCGCGGCGAGAGCCCCGGGATCCAGTCCCCGGTGATGAGCCACGAACTTGCCGCCCTCGCCGCCGAGCTCGAATCCAGCAGCCGGATGCTGGAGGCCTCCCGGCAGCGGGAGGCCGCCGTCGAAAACGCCCGCCGCGAACTGGTCAGCTGGATCTCCCACGACCTGCGGACGCCGCTGGCGAGCATGCGCGCCATGACCGAGGCCCTGGAAGACGGGATGGCCGCGGACGTCCCCGCCTACTACCGCAAGCTCATCGCGCAGACCGACCTCATGGCCGGCATGGTCAACGACCTCCTGGAACTGTCGAAGATCCATGCCGGAACTATGCGGCTCAAGGCCGAGCCGTTGGACCTGTACGACCTCGCCAGCGACGCCATTGCCGACCTCGCCGCGCTGGCGGAGCAGCACGGCATTACGCTCGACGGCGGCGGCCAACGGGAAAGCCTGGCCCTCGCCGACGGCCCCTCGATGGGGCGTGCCATCCGGAACGTCGTGCTCAACGCGATCGTCCACAGCAGACCCGGCTCGCGGGTCACCGTGGAAGTCGGCCGGGACGGTGACCGGGCCGTCGTCGCGGTCACCGACGGCTGCGGCGGGATCCCCGAAGCGGACCTCCCGCATGTGTTCGAAACCGGCTGGCAGAAGGACCCGGCGCGGCGGCAGACCGGCCGTTGGGCCGCCCCGGACGACGGACTGGACGGAATGGCCCCTGATGGCGCGGCCCCGGGCGACGGCTTCCGGGCGCCCGGGCCGGATGAGCCGGCAGGCGTCATGCGCTACAGCGGCGCCGGCCTTGGCCTGAGCATTGTCGCCGGAATCGTCAGCGCCCATCAAGGCACCGTCACCGTGGAGAACGTCGACGGCGGATGCCGGTTCTCGCTGCTGCTCCCCGGCCAGGGAGCCGCCGGCCAGAAGCCGGGTGGCAGCCACGGCACTTCTGCCGGGGAGCCTGCTGCCGGGGGAGCAGCAGCCCCGGCAGCAACAGCCGAGGGAGCACACAACAGGATTCCGCGCGACGCGGTAGAGGAAAAACTCCGGACGGGACGGGCACAGTGAGCAGCGGCGTCAGCTTTGACGGGCAGGGGAAGGAAACCGGCGGCACACTCGCCGGCAGGGAACAGCAGCATACGGAACCGGGAGTCCGGCAGCGGCAGTCCCGGGACCTGTGGGCCGCCGGGGCCGGACTGGTGGCCGTGGGGACGGCGGTGGTCCTCGGTGAACTCACGGCCAGCCTGGTGAGCCCCACGGTGTCTCCGGTGGCGGCCGTCGGCGGGGCCGTGATCGACACCGTCCCGCCGGGCGTCAAGGAGTGGGCCATTTCCTTGTTCGGCACGGCGGACAAGGCGGCACTGCTGGGCGGCATGGCACTGGTCATCGCCGCGCTCGCGGCGCTCTCCGGAGTCCTCGAAGTGCGGCGCCGTTTCGCCGGGGTGATTCTCATCGCGGTGTTCGGCGCGGTAGGGCTCGTGGCCGTGCTGAGCCGGGCCGACCTGACCGCCAACGCCATCCCCGTCCCGGTGCTGGTGGCACTGGTGGGGATCGCGCTGTTGCGGTGGCTCATCCGGAAACTGTTGGAGTGGCAACCCGATGCCGGCCGGCGACCGGCGGTGGCGTCCGGCCCGCCGGAAACACCACCGGTTGAGCCGGCTCCGCAGGACGCCCCTGCCGTGGCGCCTGCAGATGCCACAGCCAACGAAGCCGGGCCCGCCCGGCGCAGGTTCCTGCTGGCGCTGGGCGGGACAGCCGCGGTTGCCGCCGTCGCCGGTGTGCTCGCCTCCACCCTCAGGGGAGCGGCCGCCGTCGTCAGCGACGTGCGCAGCAAGCTGGTCCTCCCGGTGCCCGCCGCTCCCGCGCCGCCCATCCCGGCCGGCGCCGAGATCCGGCTGGACGGACTGGGCCCGCTCGTGACGCCGAACAGGGATTTCTACCGGATCGACACCGCCCTGCGCGTCCCGCTGGTGGATCCTGCGGAATGGACGCTGAAAGTCACGGGCCTGGTGGAACGGGAGATCGAGCTCGACTTCGCCACTCTCCTGGCCAAACCCCTGACGGAACGGCACGTGACCATCGCCTGCGTCTCCAACGAGGTCGGCGGGGACCTGATCGGCAATGCCCGCTGGCTCGGCTGGCCGGTGCGCGAACTGCTCGCCATGGCCGGCCCCAAGCCCGGGGCGGACATGGTGCTCTCCCGGAGCACAGACGGCTGGACGGCAGGGACCCCGCTGGAGGCCCTCACGGACAACCGCGACGCGCTGCTGGCCGTCGCCATGAACGGGGAACCGCTCCCGCTCGAACATGGATTCCCCGTCCGGATGATCGTGCCCGGGCTGTACGGCTACGTCTCCGCCACGAAGTGGGTCACCGAACTGAAAGTGACCCGGTACGCGGACGACGTCGCCTACTGGACGCCCCGCGGCTGGAGCGAGCGCGGGCCCATCAAGACATCGTCCCGCATTGACGTGCCGCGCGACGGGGCCAACGTGAAGGGCGGGACGGTTGTCTTCGGCGGCGTCTCGTGGGCCCAGCACACGGGCATCGGCAAGGTGGAGCTGCGGGTCAACCGCGGCGACTGGCATCAGGCCGAGCTGGCCCCCGGCATCTCCAAGGACACCTGGTACCAGTGGAAGCTGGCCTTGCCGCTGGAGCCGGGACAATATGAGGTCCAGGTCCGGGCCACAGCCCTCGACGGCGTGCCGCAGGCCGAGGAATCCGCCCCGGTCGCGCCGAACGGAGCCACGGGTTACCACACGGTTAGAGTTGACGTGAAGTCCTAGCGAGCCGAGCAGAGGTCAGGAAACGCATGCACCGCACCGAGACAAGGCATGTCAGCGTTCAAGCACACCGGGATAAGGTGCGGGCCCTGCTGGCCCCCCTGCGCACCGAGGGGCGGGTGGAACGGCTCCCGCTGCTCGAAGCCTTGGGCCGGGGGCTCGCCGCCGACATCCTGGCGCCGCTGGACCTTCCCCCCTTCGCCAACTCGCAGATGGACGGCTTCGCGATCCGCAGCGCCGACGTGCCCGACGGCGGCAGGGAACTGCGTGTCGTCGCGCCCGTCCCGGCCGGAGCCACACCGGCGGAACTGGCCGCCGGCACGGCCGCCCCGATCATGACCGGCGCGATGATGCCGGCCGGGGCCGACGCCGTCGTTCCCATCGAGCAGGCCGTGCCCGATTCCTTCCCGGTGCCGGGGGAGCCCGCCACGGTCCACTTGCCGGCCGCCGCCGCCGGAACGTTCGTGCGCGACGCCGGCAGCGACATCCGCTCCGGCGAGCTCGCCCTCAGCGCGGGGACCTTCCTCGGCCCCGGCCAGCTGGGACTGCTGGCGGCGATGGGCTACACGGAGGTGCCCGTCCGTCCCTCCCTCCGGGTCCTCCTGGTCACCACCGGCGACGAGGTGGTGGAACCGGGCAGCCCGCTGGGACCGGGCAAGATCTTCGACTCCAACGGCACGCTGCTCGAGTCCTCCATGCGCCAGGCCGGGCTCCAGGTCACACGGACCGGCGTCTCCACGGACCAGCCGGATGAGCTCGCCGCGTTGCTGCGCCGGCACGCCCCCGCCGCGGACCTGATCGTCACCACCGGCGGCGTCAGCAAAGGTGCCTACGAGGTGGTCCGGCAGGCAATGGCCGGACACGACGTCGAATTCGGCGCCGTGGCGATGCAGCCGGGCGGCCCGCAGGGGATCGGCAGCTTCGACGGCGTCCCTGTGCTGGGGTTCCCGGGCAATCCGGTGAGCTGCCTGGTGTCCTTTGAAATGTTCCTGCGCCCGGTCCTCACGGAACTGTTCGGTGCCCCGGCGCCCCGGCCCGCCGTCCGCGCGCGCCTCGCCGAACCGCTGACCTCCCCGGCGGGCAAGCACCAGGTGCGGCGCGGCACGCTGGCGCCGGACGGCACGGTCAGGCTGGAGGGCGGCGCGGGCTCCCACTTGGTCCATGCCTTGGCCCGTTCCAACGCCCTGGTCCACGTGCCAGTGGGAACAGCGGCGCTCGCAGCGGGCGACGAAGTGGAAGTATGGATCCTGTGAATGATGTAGAAAACCCTGAAGCGGATGCCGCACCGGCGGACAACGGCGAAGCGGGCAACGGCGAAGCGGACAAAAGAGCCGTGGGCAACACCCGCCTGACCCACCTCCGCCACGACGGCACGGCCCAGATGGTGGATGTGTCCAACAAGGCGCAGTCCACCCGGGAAGCCACGGCCACCGCGACCGTCCGCAGCACGGCCGAGGTCCTGTCCCTCCTCGGCGGCGGTGAGCTCCCGAAGGGCGACGCCCTGGCCGTGGCCCGCATCGCCGGGATCATGGCGGCCAAGAAGACGCCGGACCTGATCCCGCTCTGCCACCCGCTGCCGATCGCCAAGGTCACCATCGACTTTGAGCTCGACACCGACGCCGTGACAATTTTCGCCACGGTCAAGACACGCGGCGTCACCGGGGTCGAGATGGAAGCCCTGACTGCGGCGACGGTCGCGGCACTGAGCGTGTACGACATGATCAAGGCCGTGGACAAGCACGCGGTCCTGACCGATATCAAGGTGCTCGCCAAAAGCGGCGGCAAGAGCGGGGACTGGACCCTATGAACATGCCCGAACCCCACCGCCACGGCGAAGCCACGGGCCGCAAGGCCGGTGTCGTGATCGCCTCCACCCGGGCGGCCTCCGGTGTCTATGAGGACCTCACGGGCCCTGTGATCATCGATTGGCTCACCGAGCACGGCTTCGAGCCGTTCCCCGCCATGGTGGTGCCGGACGGGGCGCCGGTCGGGGCCGCGCTGAGGGCCCTGCTGAGCCAGCAGCCGGCCGTCATCATCACCAGCGGCGGCACCGGGCTGAGCCCCACCGACGCAACGCCGGAGCAGACGCTGCCCCTGCTGGACCGGGAAATCCCGGGCATCATGGAGGGCATCCGGAACGCCGGAACGGCCAAGACTCCGATGGCCATGCTCAGCCGGGGCCACGCGGGCGCAGCCGGACAGACGTTCATCGTGAACCTGCCCGGATCCCCGAAGGGTGTGATGGACGGCCTGGCCGTGCTGGATCCCATCGTTGGACACCTTTGCGACCAACTGGAAGGCAGCCATGGGCACTGATACCGGATTTGAAATCGTGCACGCCGTGCTGAGCGCCGAACCCATCTCGGTGGAGCAGGCCATCGCGGCGGTGGAGTCGGACACGGCAGGAGCGGTGGTCAGCTTCAGCGGCGTCGTCCGCAACCACGACGGCGGCAAGCAGGTCTCCCGGCTCAGCTACAGCGCCCACCCGACGGCGCACCAGGTGATGGCCGACGTCGTCGCCGGGCTTGTGGCGGAGCACTCGGTCCCGGCCGGCGATGCCGTGCCCGGCGGATCTCCGGAGGACGCCGCCGGCGGCGCCGGCGCCACCCGGGACGAGCGGCAGCCGGTGCGGATCTGGGCGGCCCACAGGATCGGCATGCTGGAGATCGGCGATCCGGCCCTGGTGTGCGCCGTCTCGGCGGCCCACCGCGGCCAGGCCTTCGCCGTATGTGCAGAACTCGTCGACCGGATCAAGGCCCAAGTGCCGATCTGGAAGGAACAGTTTTTCGCCGACGGCACCGTGGAGTGGGTCGGCGCCGGCGAGTAGACGCCGTGGTGACCGGCAGGAAGCCGGCTCCGGATCAGGAGGAAAGAACCCTGCTCCGGACCCCCGCCCGGTCGACCCCCAGTTCCTTGAGCAGCACGGCTGCCGGATCGTGTTCCTGGCAGTCCAGCAGTGACAGCAGCAGATTCGCGGTGGTGATTTGTCGTGATTTCTGGTCCATGGCGTACCGAAGCATGCCTTCCATTACCGACCGGGCGCCCGAGCTGAAGGGCGGCTTCTTCCCCCGGCTGGGCATGGGGACGCGCTCAAAGCCGTGGGCATCTATACCGATTGATGCGAGTGCCGTGCGGTCAAGCCTCGCCGCCGCGGCCCGTGCCTGATCGAGCGTGACACCGAGAAGGGCGGCGGGAGCAGGATCGTGGAGCGCCCCCAACAGCAGATGATCCGTGCCCAGCCGCTTGTCGCCGCTGCAGCGGGCCTCGTCCATGGCGAAGCCAACGATTTTTCGGGTGTCGTCGGCAAATCGTTCAAACATGGCTTGATCTCACTCTCGGTATTTTGCGTGGACGGACTGCCGCGAGACGCCCAGGGCGTCGCCGATCTGCTCCCAGGTCCATCCCCGCTGTCGGGCAGCTCTGACCTGCGCTGCCTCGACCTGTTCTGCCAGGCGATGGAGGGCGCCGACCGCCCGCAGACCGACGGCGGGATCGAGTGAATGAATATGCGCGGACAGGTCATCGGTCTCCATGCCTGTCAGTTTAGATTGACAGGCATAAGGGCGTCAATCCAGCCTGACGGGCCTGGGTCGGCGTGTGACCCATCGAGCCGGCGGGCCGGGCCTTGCGGAACCTCGCTCACGCCGCGTGGCGGTCAGGCTGTCGCCCGCGGCGGCGGCCCTGTAACCAAGCGCCGCCGGTTCCGGAACGCAGCGGCCCCGGCGGTAGGGTTGATGGCATGACCGAACAACTCTCCGTCGCCGTGCTGGGCGCCAGCGGGCGCATGGGCGCAGAGGCCGTGAAGGCCATCGACGCCGCCGCGGACCTGACGCTCGTCGCGGCCCTTGGCCGCAACGACCCCCTCGACTCCCTTGTCAGCTCCGGCGCGCAGGTCGTGGTGGACCTGACCGTCCCCGAAAGCACCGAGGCGAACGTTCGCTTCGCCGTCGAGCACGGCATGCACGCCGTGGTCGGCACCACCGGCTGGGATGCCGGCCGGCTCGCGGGGCTGGAAGAACTCCTCGCCAACCGGCCCGGCGTCGGCGTCCTGATCGCCCCGAACTTCGCCCTCGGCTCCGTCCTGGCCTCCGCCTTCGCCGCCAAGGCGTCCAAGTACTTCGAATCCGTTGAAATTATTGAGCTGCACCACCCGGACAAGGTCGACGCGCCCTCCGGCACTGCCGTGCGCACGGCACAGCTGATCTCGGCCGAGCGCTCCGAGGCTGGCGTGCCGTCCAGCCCGGACGCCACCACCTCGGAACTCGCCGGTGCCCGCGGCACCGACGTCGACGGCATCCGGGTCCACAGTGTCCGGCTGGCCGGTCTTGTCGCGCATCAGGAGGTCCTGCTGGGCGGGCCGGGGGAGCAGCTGACCATCCGCCACGACTCCTTTGACCGTGCGTCCTTCATGCCCGGGGTGCTGTTGGGGATCCGCAGCGTCGCCGCTCACCCCGGTCTCACCGTGGGACTCGACGGTTACCTGGACCTGGGACTCTGAGTCAGATGTCCGCTGCCTTGACAGCCCTGAAAGCGAACCGCACCAAGATCTGGGTGGGGGCCGTCACCCTGCTGCTCGTGTTTTACCTGGTGGTGTCCCTTCAGCGTTCCGTGCTCCTGATGTCCGACCCCAGCCTCGTGGCGAAGGCGATCGGCGTCGCCTACCTGGTGCTGCCGGTCATCGGGGCCTGGGCCCTGATCCGGGAACTGCTGTTTGGTGCCCGCACTGAGCGGTTGGCAAAGATCCTCGAAGCCGAGGGGGGCCTGCCGGAGGACACTCTGCCGCGCACACCCGCCGGCCGGATCATCCGCGAAGCCGCCGACGCCGAATTTGAGAAGTACCGCGCCGAGGCCGAAGCTGCCCCCGAGGACTGGCGTTCCTGGTTCCGGCTCAGCTGTGCGTACGATGCTGCCGGAGACCGCAAGCGCGCCCGCGCCTCAATGCGCGACGCCGTGCGGATGTTCCGCGCCGGGGAGCAGAAGAACTAGCCGGACACCGTTTGCCGGGCCGTGCGGGGCCGGGCTGCGGAACTCAGCGCCGGATCCGGCGGCGGAACTTAGCGCACGCGTCGAGGCCGGCGGACTTGGGCCGGCTGGTGCCGGCCCGCCTGGCTGGCCGCATGGGTCGCCCACTCCAGCGGCCCGCGCCACGCCATGGCCGCGAAGACTCCGCCGGCCACCAGCATCCCGACAGCCTGCGCGAAATACACACCCTCCACGGTCCAGCCCGGCATCAAGGGCTGGTCGTGCAGGGCGGCCATGATGCACAGGTGAGCCGTGTAGAGGCTCAACGTCATGGCCCCGGCTCCGCGCAGCGGCAGCAGCAGATGCAGTTCCAGCCAGTCGCCCAGCCGGCCCAGCAGCAGGCACAGGCCGATCACGGCGGCAGCGGCCCCCGAGGTGTGCAACAGATCCAGCGTGGTGCCGGAGTGCGGTGCACTCGTGGCCAGCCACCAGACTGAGCCTGACTGGTCGATGCCGGCCAGGTTGACCTGCAGCAGGCTCTCCAGCGGGTAGGCGGGATCGCCGATGTGCGCCTGAAGGGCCTGCCTGCCGCCCCAGTCCTCCAGCATGAGCGTCCCCAGCCACTTGGACATGACGGCCACCACCGTGCCGGCAGCAACGAGCAGGAACGGCACGGCCGCTTTCCACAGCGCCATCCGACCGATCACCAGCCCTATCAGGAGATAAGCGATCCACTGCAGGACAGGGTAGTAGCCCGTGAGAAAGAGGTCGCCCAGCAGCCTGGCCGGGGTGGCCAGATCCTCCCAGCTTGGGTTGTGCCCCAGCCGCAGGGGCGGATCGGCGGACAGCAGCCACGGCCGCAGGAGGTAGGCCAGGGCGGGGGCAGCCAGTATCCAGAGGACCGCGAGTGCGGCCAGGCGTTTCAGCCCAAGCCCGACAAAGGGCAGCACACACAGGAACAGCAGGGCGTAGTGGACCAGAATTATCGCGATGTTGACTTCCAGCCCGCCCAGGGAGAGCCCGACGGCACCGATCACGAGCGCCCGCAAGGCGATGCCTCTGCGGGCACCCCGCAGTTCGGCGCCCTCAAGCGGCTGCTGTTTCCCCGTGGACAAGGCGAGCCCGACTCCGGCCAGCACGGCGAACAGCGCGGCTGCCCGTCCGGAAAACGCCAGGCCGATCCAGGTGGGCGTGAGCTGCGGGTCCGGCTCAAAGGTTGCCAGCACGTGGGTGGCCATCATGGCCAGCAGGGCCAGGCCGCGCGCGGCGTCGATGCCGGCCAGCCGGACGCCGGGGGGAGTGCCCCGGACGGTCCGGGAAGCCGTAGTCATTCCGCGCGCCGTCATCATCTGATCGTCTCACGATCGGCCCGGTGACCGTCTCATCTTCGGCCTGCCCGCAGCCCCGATCCTTCTCCGGGCATCCCTTGTATTCGAATATATGTTCGAATACGATGGGCGCATGAACGACGCCCCAGAGCCAGCCTTCCTGAAGCCCGAATTCACCGGCCGGGAATCCACAAGCCGACAATTTCCGGGCCCGGATCCGTCGGGCCCGCAACTGAACAGCGCGACGCCTGGCGGACGGACGAACGGTGGCGAGCCGGCGGCCGGCGTCCTCAAAGCCATGAGCCCGGGCGTCGTGGACTTCCTCTTCCGGCGCTTGGTCGCCGGGGAGCCGGCCGAGGACGTTCAGTGGGGGAAGGAAGGTGCGGCGCTGGCCGCGGTGCCGCCGGGAGCTGAGCTGGCCCGGCGGCTGGCCGAGACGGACCTCGACGCCCTCACTCCAACCGAACTGTTCGACTACGTGCGGGCGGCCCAGCGTCTAGCCGCCTGGGCAGAGGCCCTTCGCGAAACCGCCGTCGGGCGTTACTGCTCGGCACCTTCGGCTCCCTCCGGCGAAAGACGGGGTGCATAGGATGGCAGGGTGACCACTGGCTCAATCACCGCGCTGACGCTGTCCGCCGTCCAATACCAGGCCCTGGATGGTGGCGTTGCCGCCAACGTGCCCGAGCACATCCGGCTGATCGAAGACGCCGAGTCGCATGGAGCCCGGCTTGTCATCTTTCCCGAACTCTCGCTGACGGGATACCGGCTGGACCTGCTGGACGGACCCGGGGAGTGGCTGAGCGCGGCTGACCGGCGGCTGGACGGCATCCGGGAAATCTGCCGGCGCACCGGAATAACCGCCGTCGTCGGTGCCGCGTTCAAAGACGCGGACGGTACTCCGCGGCTGGCCGCCCTCGCGGTCCATCCAACAGGCTCCATCGAGACCAGCTTCAAAACGCATCTGCACGGACCGGAGCAGGATCTCTTCGTGGCCGGCAGGAATCCAGCGGTTCTGGAGATCGACGGCTGGAAGGTCGCCCTGGCGATCTGCTTCGACGCAGCGCGCCCCGGCCATGCGGAATGGGCCGCGGACGCCGGGGCGGACATCTATGCCGTCTCGGCCCTCTACGCGGCCGGCGAAGACCACCGGCTGGCACTGCATCTCGGCGCCCGGGCCATGGACAACCGGATGTTCTCCGTCCTGGCGAACCTGGCGGGCGCCACGCCGCTCGGCCCTTCGTGTGGCCTGAGCGGGTTCTGGGGTCCCGACGGGCTCCCGCTCCGGCAGGCGGCCGGCACCGGCACCGAGGTGCTGACCGCGAGCCTCCAATACAGTGTGCTGGCGCGGTTTCGGCGGCCCTGAGTCCGGCCGGGCGGCCGAAACGTGACGCACGGCCGCCGAGTTTGACGTTCGTCACACCGCCGCCATTGTCCTAACATGCCGCAGACAAGGTAACGTTTTTCATATGGCTGACTCTGATATTCGCTCTTACACGTTCGGGACCCTCGTGACTGCCATGGTCACGCCTTTCACATCGGACGGTGAGGTCGACTACCGGCAGTCGGCGGAACTGGCGAGCAAGCTCGTCGACGACGGCAATGACGCCCTCGTGATCTCCGGCACCACGGGTGAGACCTCCACGCTCGAGGACGACGAAAAAGAGAAGCTCTTCCGCGTCATCGTCGAGGCCGTGGGCGACCGCGCCAAGGTCATCGCCGGAACCGGGACCAACCACACCTCGCACTCGATCGAGATGGCCAAGCGCGCCGCCAAGGCCGGAGCCCACGGCCAGCTGATCGTCACGCCGTATTACAACAAGCCCAGCCAGGCCGGTATCCAGGCGCACGTCGAGGCCGTGGCCGACGCCGCCGACCTCCCCGTCATGGTCTACGACATCCCCGGCCGCGCCGGCGTGCCCATCCTGCCCGAGACCATGATCCGGCTCGCCGACCACCCCAGGATCGTCGCCCTCAAGGATGCCAAGGCCGACTTCAACGCCCTCACGCGCGTCCTGGCGAACACCGATCTTGATGTCTACTCCGGCGACGACGGCCTCACGCTGCCGTGGATGGCCGCCGGTGCCGTCGGGCTGGTCAGCGTCTCCGCGCACGTCGCGACGCGGCAATTCCGTGCGCTGATCGATGCCGCACTTGCAGGCGATTTTGCTACCGCCCGCACCCTACATTTCGAACTGGACCCCGTGGTCCGCGCAGTGATGACCCACATTCAGGGTGCTGTCGCTGCCAAGCAGGTTCTTAAGTGGCAGGGAGTCCTGCCCAACTCGGTTGTCCGTTTGCCCCTCGTGGAGCCGGGCGAGGCCGAGATCGCAACCATCCGCGAGGATTTGGCGGAAGCGGGGATGGTCTTTTCCTGATCGGGAGCCAATCCTGATGGTTAAGAACCAGCCCGGCTTCAGCCTGGAAAGTAGTGCACTATGACCCAAACCGCCCTTCCCGGCCTTGTCACGCCGCCCCGCCTCCCGAAGAACACCCTGCGGATCGTACCGCTCGGCGGAATCGGGGAAATCGGTCGAAACATGACCGTTTTCGAGATCGATGGCAAGCTCCTCATCGTTGACTGCGGCGTCCTCTTCCCCGAGGAGACCCAGCCCGGCGTCGACCTCATCCTGCCGGACTTCTCCTACATCGAGAACCGTCTCCAGGACATCGTCGCGGTAGTCCTGACCCACGGTCACGAAGACCACATCGGCGCCGTCCCCTACCTCCTGCGCCTGCGCGCCGACATTCCCATCGTCGGTTCACAGCTGACACTGGCCCTCATCGAGGCCAAGCTGCAGGAACACCGGATCAAGCCGAACACGAAGATCGTCGTCGAGGGCCAGGTCGAGAAGTACGGGCCCTTCGAATGCGAGTTCATCGCCGTCAACCACTCCATCCCGGACGCCCTGGCCGTGTTCCTCCGCACCTCGGGCGGCACCGTCCTGCACACCGGTGACTTCAAGATGGACCAGCTGCCGCTGGATGGCCGCATCACCGACCTCCGGCACTTCGCCAAGCTGGGCGAAGAAGGCGTGGACCTGTTCATGTCGGATTCGACCAATGCCGACGTCCCGGGGTTCACCACCGCCGAGAAGGAAATCGGACCCACCCTGGACCGGCTGTTCGGGCAGGCCTCCAAGCGCATCATCGTCGCCTCCTTCTCCTCGCACGTGCACCGCGTCCAGCAGGTTCTCGACGCCGCCGCCAACCACAACCGCAAGGTTGCCTTCGTGGGCCGCTCCATGGTCCGGAACATGGCCATCGCCGCGAAACTGGGCTACCTGGAGGTCCCGGCCGGGATCCTGGTCGACATCAAGAACATCGACAACCTGCCGGACAACCGGGTTGTGCTGATGTCCACCGGCTCCCAGGGTGAGCCCATGGCCGCCCTGTCCCGCATGGCCAACGGCGACCACCGCGTCGTCGTCGGCGAGGGGGACACCGTCATCCTCGCGTCCAGCCTGATCCCGGGCAACGAAAACGCCGTCTTCCGCATCATCAACGGCCTGCTGAAGCTCGGCGCCGACGTCATCCACAAGGGCAACGCCAAGGTGCACGTCTCCGGCCACGCTGCCGCCGGCGAGCTGCTGTACTGCTACAACATCCTTGAGCCGCTCAACGCCATGCCGGTGCACGGCGAAACCCGCCACCTCATCGCCAACGGCAAGATCGCCCTCGAATCCGGAGTGCCGGAGGAAAGCATCCTGCTCGCGGACAACGGCACAGTGATCGATCTTCGCGACCACCAGGCCGACATCGTGGGCCAGGTCGAGGTTGGCTTCGTCTACGTCGACGGCTCCAGCGTCGGCGAGGTCACCGAAGCAGACCTCAAGGACCGTCAGACCCTCGGCGATGAGGGCTTCATCTCCATCATCACGGTCATCCACCGTGCCACCGGCAAGGTGGTGTCCGGGCCGGAAATCCACGCCCGCGGCGTGGCCGAGGACGATTCCGTCTTTGACGAGATCATCCCCAAGATCAATGAGGCCCTCGAAGAAGCCGTGCTGAACCGCACGGACCACACGACGCACCAGCTGCAGCAGGTCGTCCGCCGGGTCGTCGGCACGTGGGTCAACCGCAAGCTCCGCCGCAAGCCCATGATCATCCCGGTGGTCCTTGAGGCGTAAGCCTCAGGTGGTTCACCGGGCGTAGGCCTCAGGTGGTTCGCCGGGCGTAAGCCTCAGGTGGTTCACCGGGCGTAAGTCCTTCACGCGCACCCGGCGCATGCCTGGTCAACGGCCTTCCCGGCCATCCCGCAGCCTGAGCGCCGCGGGAGGCGGGGGAGGCCGTTCCCGTTGGTGGTGGCGGCAACATGATCCCGGACGCCCGGAAATTCGGGGTTTTCGGCCCGGCATCCGGTACCGTGGCGGGTATGGCGACTCGTACTTCTTCCGCGCCTAGAGGAAACTCAAGCGGCAAATCAGGCAGTTCTCCCGGCCGGGGGTCCCGTCCCGCTGCATCCAAATCCGCCCGGCCGCGGGGAGCCGCAGGTGGCACCGCAGGTGGGACCGCAGGTAGAAACACAGCCACCGCGCGGACCCGGCAGTTGGCCGTTGTTGAGCCGCACCAGCCCTGGGTGGTGAGGGTGCTGGCCGGTGCCTGGCTGGGCATCGCCCACGTGATCGGCGCCGGCATCCGGCGGGTCGGCCACGACGTCAGCGACCTAGCCCCCGAGGACCGCCGCGACGGCGCCGCCCTGTTCAACCTGGCCCTGGGAGTCTTCGTTGCCACCTTCGCGTGGTGGGGGTTCCAGGGCTGGCTCCCTGACCTCGTGTTTGCGATCGTCAACGGCACGTTCGGCTGGATGGCCCTGCTGCTGCCGCTCATGCTGTTCGTGTGCGCCTTCCGCCTGTTCCGCCAGCCCGACGACGGCCGCGGCAACAACCGGGTCGGCATCGGTTTCCTCATCATGACGTTCGCCGGTTCCGGGCTGGCCCACATCATTGGCGGCCAGCCGACCGTCGCCGACGGCTTCGACGGCCTGCGCCGGGCCGGCGGCATGCTCGGCTACCTCGCCGCCGCCCCGCTCGCCGCCGTGCACACCGCCGTCCCCGTGGCGGTCTACGGCCTGCTGGCCTTCACCTCGCTGCTGATCGTCACCGCCACGCCCTTCGGCGCGATCCCTGGCCGCCTGCGCGACGCCTACGAGCACCTGATGGGCATCGACCTGCAGGACGACGACGGCGGCGACCGCCACGACCGCAGCTACCTTTACGAGAACGACGCGCCGGCCCCGCCCAGGAAGAAGCGCAAGCGCCTCTTCGGCAAGGACCACGACGACGAGTCCGGTCTGGAAGGCTACGTCGGCGACGAGGCCTTCGAACGCGCCCTCATCGCAGATGACGAAGCAGCGGACGCACCTCCGGCCAAGGGCACGAGGGGCAAGGCGCGCTCTGGCGTCGCAGCCGACGCCGCGCCCGATGTCGCGCCCGGCGTCCGCCGTCCCACCCAGGCCGAGATCGCCGTCGAAAAGATCAAAGCCGCCCAGGGGCTCGGGACGGCAGGATCAGCCGGCGCTGCGGCGGAGTCCAGCGGCGACGCCACCGAGGCCATCCCGCTGGTCACTCCGGGGATGGTGGCCGCGGGATCGCTCAATGCCGCCGCTGCGGCCGCCAAGGTCCCCTCCAACCCGGTCGCGCCCGCACCGCTGCCCACCCCCATTCCGCAGCGCACCGAGCAGCTTTCCCTGGCCGGCGACGTCACTTACACCCTGCCGGCGTCGGACGTGCTGACACCCGGTTCCATCCCCAAGGAACGCACCGAGGCCAACGACGCGATTGTCGCCTCGCTCACCGAGACCCTCAACCAGTTCAACGTGGAGGCGCAGGTCACCGGCTTCAGCCGCGGCCCCACCGTGACCCGCTACGAAATCGAGCTGTCCCCGGGCACCAAGGTGGAACGGGTCACCGCCTTGTCCAAGAACATCTCCTATGCCGTGGCCAGCTCGGATGTGCGCATCCTGAGCCCCATCCCGGGCAAGTCGGCCATCGGCATCGAAATCCCCAACACGGACCGCGAAACCGTGTCCCTGGGCGACGTGCTCCGCAGCCAGAACGCCCGCCGCACCGACCACCCCATGGTCATGGGGGTCGGCAAGGACGTCGAGGGCGGGTACGTCGTGGCCAACCTGGCCAAGATGCCGCACCTGCTCGTGGCCGGCGCCACCGGTGCCGGTAAGTCCTCGTTCGTGAACTCGATGATCACCTCCATCCTGATGCGGGCCACCCCGGACGAGGTCCGGATGGTCATGGTGGACCCCAAGCGCGTGGAACTCACCGCCTACGAGGGGGTCCCGCACCTCATCACCCCGATCATCACCAACCCGAAGAAGGCGGCCGAGGCCCTGCAGTGGGTGGTCCGGGAAATGGATGCCCGCTATGACGACCTCGCCAATTACGGCTTCAAGCACATCGATGACTTCAACAAGGCTGTCCGGGCCGGCAAGGTCCACCCGCCGGTGGATTCCAAGCGCGTCATCAAGCCGTACCCATACCTGCTGGTCATCGTGGACGAACTTGCCGACCTCATGATGGTGGCCCCACGCGACGTCGAAGACTCGATTGTCCGCATCACGCAGTTGGCCCGTGCGGCCGGCATCCACCTGGTCCTGGCCACCCAGCGCCCGTCGGTCGACGTCGTGACCGGCCTGATCAAGGCGAACGTGCCCTCCCGCATGGCCTTCGCCACCTCCTCTGTCACCGACTCCCGGGTGGTCCTGGACCAGCCGGGCGCCGAGAAACTCATCGGCCAGGGCGATGCCTTGTTCCTGCCAATGGGGGCCTCGAAGGCCATGCGTGTCCAGGGTGCCTGGGTCACCGAGTCCGAGATCCACAAGGTCGTCGAGCACGTCAAGGGCCAGCTCAAGGCCGTCTACCGCGACGACGTCGCGCCCGAGGCGCAGAAGAAGCAGATCGATGACGACATCGGGGACGATCTCGAGGTCCTGCTCCAGGCAACTGAGCTCGTGGTCACCACCCAGTTCGGCTCCACCTCGATGCTCCAGCGCAAGCTCCGCGTCGGCTTCGCGAAGGCCGGCCGTCTCATGGACCTGCTCGAGTCCAGGGGAGTGGTGGGGCCCTCCGAAGGTTCCAAGGCGCGCGACGTGCTGGTCAAGCCCGATGACCTCGCCGCAGTGCTGGCCGCGATGAAGGGACAGGACGGCCCGGTGTCCGCCGACTCGCAGACCGCGGCGCTGAGCGATAACGCCAACGCGAACATCGCCCAGGGCGGTTACGCCGAGGACCTCGTGGCGGCGGACCTGGAGAACCGCACCCAGGCGATCGACTACCACGACGGCGCCGACGGCGGTTCCGGCGACGAGGACGGCTCAGAGGACGCCTGGTCGCTCACCGGCCGGTAGCGCAGACGGTAGCCTAGGAAGGTGAATAGCGCCGAAGCCAACGCCGGATCCGCCTCGCAGATCTGGAACCTGCCGAATGTCCTCACGATGCTGCGGATAGTGCTGGTGCCGTTCTTCGTCTGGTTCCTCCTCCTCGACGCGCCGGGGCTGCAGGCCCAGAACGGCGTCTGGCGCTGGGCGGCCGCCTTCGTTTTCGCGGTGGCCATCTACACGGACAAGCTCGACGGCGACATCGCCCGGTCCCGCGGCCTCGTCACCGATTTTGGCAAGATTGCCGACCCGATCGCCGACAAGCTCCTGATCGGTTCCGCGCTGGTCATGCTCTCCTTGCTCCAGGAACTGCCATGGTGGGTCACCATCCTGATCCTGGTCCGGGAGTGGGGCATCACCGCCCTGCGTTTCTTCGTCATCCGCTACGGCGTTATCCCGGCCTCGCGCGGCGGCAAGCTCAAGACGGTGGTGCAGACGGCGGCCATCTTCCTCTACGTCCTTCCGTTGGCATCCCTCGCCCCGTGGCTGGGCGTTGTGGCGTTCATCGTGATGATGGCCGCCCTGGCCATCACCCTGTGGACCGGCGGCGAATACGTCATTGAGGCGCTCAAACTGCGGGCCGCCGGCATCAAGGCAGAGAAACAACGTTCAAGGGAGAACAAGCCATGAACCAGCCGGACCCCGTTCCTCACCCGAACCTGCACCCCAATCTGCATCCCAATCTGCACCGCCTGGCTGAGCAGGCCGTCACCGGCGCCCTCGGCCGCGGCCTGACCGCCGCCACCGCCGAATCCCTCACCGCCGGGATGGTCACCGCCGTGCTGGCCGACACGCCCGGCGCCTCCGGGATGCTGCAGGGCGGCGTGGTGTCCTATGCCAACAGGGTCAAGTCCGGCGTCCTCGGCGTCCCCGCTGAGCTGCTCGACGCCGTCGGCTCCGTGGACGGCCAGGTAGCCGCAGCCATGGCCGACGGGGCGCGCCGCATCTGCGGCGCCGATATCGGCGTGTCCACTACCGGCGTGGCCGGTCCCGAACCGCACGACGGCAAAGCGGTGGGCACGGTCTTTGTCGGCATCGCCACGGCGGAAGGATCGACGTCGTACCCCTATTCCTTTGACGGCAGCCGCGCCGAGATCCGCGCACTTGCCTGCGGCGCCGCGCTGGAACGTCTGCTGGAGGCCCTATCTTCCGAAGGCTACCGGGCGTAAAGTTGCCGGGAACAAAAGTTGATTCCGAATAGTTGTTACATTGTGTCGCTTCCAAATGAGGGAGGCGCCTAGGATGAAAACATCAGCAGAGTCCGCCCCCACCGGCGGACTCGACAGTACGAGGAGCAAGGCGATACAGATGGTAAAGCAGCCCGTATCCGTAAACGGCGTTGTCCGCTGGAAGGATGTGGGCCTCGCCGATCAGGCCAAGAGCGAACAGAAGGAGCGCAAGATGGTTGTACTACGTCACGAAATCGGTGATGTCCTGCGCGATGTCCGCCAGCGCCAGGGCCGTACGCTCCGCGAAGTCTCGCACAGTGCCCGCGTTTCCCTGGGCTACCTGAGCGAAGTGGAACGCGGCCAGAAGGAAGCCTCCTCGGAGTTGCTCTCCTCGATCTGCTCGGCCCTCGATGTTCCGCTTTCGAGCATGCTCCGCGAAGTCAGCGACCGCGTCGCGGTCGCCGAGGGCGTCGCGGTTCCGGACACCGTTCCCCAGGAGTTCGCGCAGCGCTATGGCCGCGACCTCGACCGGGAACTGAACTCCGATCTCTCCGACGAGCTGGCCAAGGGCCTCCTTTCCGGGGCGCGCTAGCAGCCAGCTCACCTAAGACCTAAGACACAAAAGAGGACCTCCGGCCCAGGCCGGAGGTCCTTTGTCGTGTTTCGGTGACCAGGGTTCCCGGTGGGGGAGTCAGGCGGGCTCGTCCCGGGGGAAACCGTCGCGCTCGTAGGTGGCATTGAGCTTGGCCATGTACATGGCCAAAGCCTGCAGATCCTCGGCCGGCCATTCCGCCAGGCGTTCCCGGAACACCTCACGCCGTGCGTCCTGGACCTGGTGCATCCTTTCCTCGCCTTCGGACGTCAGCCGGATGGCCTGCGCCCGGCCGTCCAGCGGGTCAGCCTCCTTCGACACCAGCCCGAGGCCCTCGAGGAAGGCGATCTGCCGGCTGACCGATGGCTTGCCGACGCCGATGCAGGAGGCGAGGTCGGTCAGCCGGATGGGGCCCTGCTGGCGGATCACGCTGAGCAGGCCGTAGGCGGCGGGTTCCATGTCCGGGTGGACCTGGCGCGAGAGCTGATGGGAAATAGACCGGCCCCGGCGCCAGAGCAGACTCAGCTGGTTCTCGACGGCGTCCAGGGCGGCGTCCGCGCCGGCGGTATCGGGAGCGGGATCGCCCGCGGACTCAGTTGGGTTGCTCATGGCAACCATTCTAGAGTCCCCGGCCGTGAGAGACTTTACTCGTGCGAATCAGTGACTTTTGGCGGCTTATGGACGACGAGTTCGGCGCGGGATACTCCCGCGTCCTGAGCAGTTCGCTGGTCCTGGCCGGGGTCGGAGGCCGCACCGCGGACCAGGCGCTCAGCGCCGGCGTTCCGCCGCGCCAGGTGTGGCTCGCCATGTGCGACGTTCAGGACGTTCCGCCGGAACGCCGCCTGGGCCGCGACGTCAAACCCCGTGACACCACCGGGCCCCGCTGACGCCTGCGTCGTCGCGCTGACGCCAGCTGAGCTCCGCTGACGCCTGACACGCCGTCCGCTTGTTCGAATATCTGTTCGGATAGCGATATGCTTTTTTTCAGACCGTTTTCCACATACGTGGTTCTACCGACAACTTTGTCGGAGGGTGCCAGTAGCGTCAGTGATGACAGACAAAGGCCTCCACGGCCACTCCACAGCGAGAAAGTATTAGAGGTGTGAATCATGGCCGCAGCCCCGGATCGCCAGAAGGCGCTCGACGCAGCGCTTGCCCAGATTGACAAGCAGTTCGGCAAAGGCTCGGTCATGCGCCTCGGCGATGAAGTCCGTGCGCCCATCGAAGTCATCCCGACCGGGTCCATCGCACTGGACGTCGCCCTGGGAATTGGCGGCCTGCCCCGCGGCCGCGTCGTGGAAATCTACGGTCCGGAATCATCCGGTAAGACCACGGTCGCGCTGCACGCGGTTGCCAATGCCCAGCGCCAGGGCGGCATTGCCGCCTTCATCGACGCCGAGCACGCCCTCGATCCGGAATACGCCGCCAAGCTGGGCGTCGACACCGACGCGCTCCTGGTCTCCCAGCCGGACACCGGCGAGCAGGCGCTGGAAATCATGGACATGCTTATCGGATCCGGCTCCCTTGACGTCATAGTCATCGACTCCGTGGCCGCCCTCGTTCCCCGCGCGGAAATCGAGGGCGACATGGGCGACAGCCACGTGGGCCTGCAGGCCCGCCTGATGAGCCAGGCCCTGCGTAAGATCACCGGCCGCCTGAGCCAGACGAAGACCACGGCCATCTTCATCAACCAGCTGCGTGAAAAGATCGGTGTCTTCTTCGGCTCCCCGGAAACCACCACCGGTGGTAAGGCGCTGAAGTTCTATGCCTCCATCCGCATCGACGTCCGCCGCATCCAGACCCTGAAAGAGGGCGCCGATTCCGTCGGCAACCGCACCAAGGCCAAAATCGTCAAGAACAAGATGGCCCCGCCCTTCAAGATCGCCGAGTTCGACATCATCTACGGCCAGGGCATTTCCCGTGAGGGCGGCATCATCGACATGGGTGTCGAGCACGGCCTGATCAAGAAGTCGGGCTCCTGGTTCACCTACGATGGCGACCAGCTGGGCCAGGGCATGGAGAACTCCCGCCGCTTCCTGCGCGACAACCCGGAGCTGGCGGCCGAACTCGAGCGCCTGATTAAGGAAAAGCTCGGCGTTGGCGTCAAGGCCCCGGCTGAGACCGAGGAATCTCCGAAGCTGAAGGCCGTTGACGGCTTCTAACAGCCGGCGGCGCAAGGGGGCAGGATTTCCATCACGGAATCCTGCCCCCGGCTTTGCCGGCCCGGATCAGCCGGCGGACCGCACCGATGGCGTGGATTCGCCGGCCGGGCAGGACCGGGACGCGGACCCCGCGGCGGTGGCGCGTGCCATCGTGCTGCGGCAGCTGACGAATTCGCCCAAGAGCCGGCTGCAGCTCTCGCGCAAGCTGGCCGAGCGCAACGTCCCTGAGGACGTCGCGGAGGCCGTGCTGGACCGCTTCGAGGAAGTGCGGCTGGTTGACGACGCCGAGTTCGCCGACATGTGGGTCCGCAGCAGGTCCCAGACGCGCAAGCTCGCCAAAGGGGCCTTGCGGCGCGAACTTGCGGACAAGGGCATCGACCCGGAGATCGCTGCCGGTGCACTGGACCAGCTCAGCGACGCCGACGAGGAAACGGCCGCCCGGGAGCTCGTGGAGCGCAAGCTGCGGGGATTCACCGGCGGCGAAGACCGGGCCGAACGCGACAAAGTTACGCGCCGCCTCGCGTCAATGCTGGCCCGCAAGGGATACCAGCCGTCGCTCGCCTTCCGGGTGGTGAGTGAGGTGCTCGATGCCGCCGCCGGCCAAGCGGGGGACGGGGATTAGGACCGCCGGGCCGGGGTCTGCGCTGGCCCAGCCGCTGCCCACTACCCTTACCCGTTACCCTTAACAGGTGAGTTTTACCATTCCCTCCCCAACGGCCGGCACGACTTCTCCGACAGCGCCACTGGCGGTGCAGCCGGCAGGGCCCCAGACATTCGGTGCGGACCCCGTTTCCGCACCGGAAAGTCCCGCCCCGGCCCAGCCCCGCACCTACCAGGTGCGCACTTTCGGCTGCCAGATGAACGTGCACGATTCCGAGCGGATGGCCGGCATGCTGGAAGCCGCAGGCTACGTCCCCTCCTCCGGCGAGCTGGCCGACGTCGTGGTCTTCAACACCTGCGCGGTCCGGGAAAACGCCGACAACAAGCTGTACGGCAACCTCGGCATCCTCGCCCCGGTCAAGGCAGCCAACCCGGGCATGCAGATCGCCGTCGGCGGCTGTCTCGCGCAAAAAGACCGCGAGACCATCCTCAAGAAGGCCCCGTGGGTGGATGCCGTGTTCGGCACCCACAATGTCGGTGCCCTGCCGGCGCTGCTGGACCGGGCCCGCCACAACAATGAGGCCCAGCTGGAGATCCTCGAATCGCTGGACGTCTTTCCGTCCACCCTCCCCACCAAGCGGGACTCCGTCTACTCGGGCTGGGTATCGATCTCGGTGGGCTGCAACAACACCTGCACCTTCTGCATCGTCCCGGCCCTGCGGGGCAAGGAAAAGGACCGCCGCCCCGGCGAGATCCTGGCCGAAATCCAGGCGCTCGTGGACGACGGTGCCATCGAGGTAACCCTGCTGGGCCAGAACGTGAACTCCTACGGCGTCGAATTCGGCGACCGGCAGGCCTTCTCCAAGCTCCTGCGCGCGTGCGGCGACATCCCGGGCCTGGAGCGGGTCCGGTTCACCAGCCCGCACCCGGCCGCCTTTACCGACGACGTCATCGACGCCATGTCCGAGACGCCCAACGTCATGCCGCAGCTGCACATGCCCCTGCAGTCCGGCTCGGACAAGGTCCTCAAGGACATGAAGCGGTCCTACCGCTCGACCAAGTTCCTCGGCATCCTGGACAAGGTCCGCGAGAAGATCCCGCACGCCGCCATCTCCACCGACATCATCGTCGGGTTCCCCGGCGAGACCGAGGAGGACTTCCAGGCCACGCTCGACGTCGTGGCGAAGTCCCGGTTCGCCACCGCCTTCACCTTCCAGTACTCCAAGCGGCCGGGCACGCCCGCCGCGGACCTGCCGGACCAGCTGCCCAAGGCCGTGGTCCAGGAACGCTTCGAACGCCTCACGGCCCTGCAGGACCGGATTGCCGCCGAGGAAAACGCCCGGCAGCTTGGCCGCCGCGTCGAGGTCATGGTGACGGCCCAGTCGGGCCGTAAGGCTGGGGAAACCCACCGACTCTCCGGCCGGTCCCAGGACCAGCGGCTGGTGCACTTCTCCGTGCCCGCCGGAGCCGAAGTGCCCCGGCCCGGCGATCTGGTGACTGTCACCATCACAGAGGCGGCGGCGTTCCACCTCGTCTCCGACCCCGCCTCGGCCGAGGACTACAGCCTGCGCCGGTCCCGTGCCGGCGATGCCTGGGACCGGTCGCAGGCAGATTCCTGCGGCGCCCCGGCCAGCCCGGCGGGCAAGACCAGCGCGTCGGGCACCTCCGGCGTGTCGCTGGGCATGCCCAGCCTCCCGGTCCGCGGCCGTTAGCGCCGTGCCCGGCCCGCAGGGCGCTCCCCGGAACGAAGCAGTCCAGAACCCAGCAGCCCGCGCCACGGCGGTCGAGGACACAGCCCAGGCCTTGGCGGTCGAGGGCACGGCCCAGCAGGACGCTGCCCAAAATGCGGCGGCGCAGGGGGCGCGGCCGGCCGCGCCGCCGGTGATCGCCGTCGTCGGGCCGACGGGATCCGGCAAATCAGACCTGGCAGTCTCCCTCGCCCTTGAGCTCGACGGTGAAGTCATCAACGCCGACTCGATGCAGTTCTACCGCGGCATGGATATCGGCACCGCCAAGATCACCGAGGCGGAGCGCCGCGGTGTGCCGCATCACCTGCTGGACATTCTGGACGTGACCGAGGAAGCGAGTGTCTCGGACTTCCAGCAGCAGGCCCGGGCGTTGATCGCCGACATCCACGGCCGGGGTAAGCGCGCCATCCTGGCTGGCGGCTCCGGACTCTACGTCCGCGCCGCCCTCGACGTCCTGGAATTCCCCGGCACGGATCCGGAGATCCGCGGCCGGCTCGAGGCGGAACTGGCTACCGCGGGCCCCGCGCCCCTGCGGCAACGGCTCGAGGCAGTGGACCCCGTCTCCGCGGGCAGGCTCGGCGATGAGCGCAGGATCATCCGCGCCCTGGAAGTCTTTGAGCTCACCGGGCGGCCATTCAGCTCCTTCATGCCGGCCCGCCAATACTTCCAGCCTGCCGTCCAGATCGGGCTCGAGGTGGACCGGGAACTGCTCCGGCAGCGCCTGGCTGACCGGGTCCACGCGATGGTGGACCGGGGGCTGCTGGACGAAGTCCGCCGGCTGGACGCAGCAGGGCTCCGCAGCGGCCGGACCGCGCCGCGGGCCCTCGGCTACGCCCAGTTCCTGCGGGTGCTCGACGGTGCCTCCAGCGTGGAGCAGGCCGCGGACGAAACCATCATCGCCACCCGGCAGTTCGCGCGCCGCCAGCTGACCTGGTTCCGTGCGGATTCCCGGGTCACCTGGCTGGGCTGGCACGATCCTGACCTCGTGGCCGAGGCCGCCGGCCTCTGCCGGGCGACGCCGGTTCTGCCTCCGGCGTAGCGCCTGGGTCACGGTGCCGGAGCGGTCGGGGCGGAACGGTAACCTTGGAGCATGGACGAATCCCAAGCCGTAGCCGCTGACCGTACTGCCGGCGATACCGCCCCGCTGAGCGGCCTGAAGTTTTCCAAAGGCCACGGAACGGGCAACGACTTTGTCCTGATCGCAGACCCCAACGGCGCGCTCGAGTTGAGCCCGGAGCACGTCGCGGCGCTCTGTGACCGGCACCGTGGCATCGGCGGCGACGGCCTGATCCGGGCCGTGCCTTCCCGGCTCCTGCCCGAGGGGCAGCAATTGCTGACCGCGCACCCCGATGCCGAGTGGTTCATGGACTACCGCAACGGCGACGGCTCGCTCTCTGAGATGTGCGGAAACGGAGTCCGCGTCTTTGTGCACTTCCTCATCGCCGAAGGCCTCGTGGACCTGCCGGCCGGCGAATCGCTCGTCATTGGAACCCGGGGCGGTGCCAAGACGATCGTCCGGACGGCTGCGGGCTACGCCGTGGACATGGGCCCCTGGGAATTCATTTTCCCGGGCGAGGCGACCGCGCGGGCCATGGACTCGCTGGTCAGCGCCGACGGGCTCGAAGTCGCACGGCCCGCCCTCACCGTCAGCATGGGCAACCCGCACACTGTCGTGGCCCTGGCCGAAACAGCCGAACTGGAGGCCACGCAGCTGTTCACGGCCCCCCGGGTGGACCCGACGCCGCCGCACGGCACCAACGTCGAATTCGTTGTGCCCTCCGAACCACTGGTCCACGACGGCACCGGCACCATCACCATGCGGGTCCACGAGCGCGGAGTGGGGGAGACCCAGTCATGCGGCACGGGCGCCTGCGCCGCCGCCGTCGCGATTCGCCACTGGGCCGGCCAGGGCGCCCCGGACGCGTGGAACGTCCACGTCCCCGGCGGCGTCGTCGGCGTGAAATTCTTCCTGGGCCCGGAGGGGCACGAACACGTCGAACTCAGCGGCTCGGCCGTGATCATCGCTAGCGGGACGCTTTCCTGATTCGAAGGATCCGGAACGACTTCGACGTGCTCTCCCGGGTCACGCTGAAGCTGGCGTCGAGCTCCGCCGAGAGCCAGCGCTGCAGCGAGTCCGAGCCGAGGTTCTTCTGGACCACGAGCCAGGCCGATCCGCCCGGCGCCAGCCTGGGAATCCACAGGCGAAGGAGGGCATGAAGTTCATCCTTGCCGATCCTGATCGGCGGGTTGGACCAGATGGTGTCAAAGCGCAGGTCGGGGTCCACGGCGTCCGGCGTGCTGGCGGATACGTTGTGCAGCCCCAACAGCCCGGCGTTTTCATTGGTCAGGGTCACGCAGCGTTCGTTCACGTCCACCGCGTAGACCTGGGCGTGCGGTGCCCGCAGGGCCATGGTCAGGGCGATCGGTCCCCAGCCGCAGCCGATATCCAGCAGGTTGCCCTGCGGCGACGGCGCCGGGACGTCGGCCAGCAGCACGGCCGTTCCCTTGTCGATCCCGTCCGGGCTGAAGATCCCCGAGGACGTCTGCAGCCGGCGCGTCTCACCGGCAAGATCCACAGTGAGCGGCTTACGGGTAAAGGGCCCGGCCGGCTGGGCGCTGAAATAGTGTGCAGACTCCATAATGGGCCAGATTAGTTCGCGGCCAGCCCGTATGGGAAACCGAGTGGGAGCGCCGGCGTCTGCTACGCTACAAAACATGATCTTGATCTCCAAGTAGCCGGCACGGGTCCCGTCCCGTCCTTGTCAGGGACCCCGAGGGACTCCGTAGCGATGCAGGTAAACGCCTTCCGCTGAGTGCGCCATTGCAGGGGTGAGTTTTCTCACCCGCGGGCGCCCGCACCACTTGGAATCCAGCCATTTCCCAGGCACCGTGTCTTGCTGGCACGGTTTTTCGAGCACCGTGCTCCCTGGCCCGCTCCCGGGCCCGGCGTGGCGGAGGCACCTACCTCAACGTCTTTGCACCGGCACCGGCACCGGCACCGCCCACACAGCCAGTGTCCCCGCAGCCAGGCGCCGTAGCCGCCTCTACCGTCCCCAGCCACCGCTCCGCACAGAGCCAGCCCCGCCCCGGCGCCGTTGCCGCAGGCATTCCAGGAGGCCCGCATGACCCCCCGCCGTCAGCCCAGCGCGAATACCGCCCCACAGAGCAACAATCGGCACTATTCTGAAAGTGCCGAACCTTTAAAGGAGACCATGACCAGCCACCCCAACACCGGACCCGATTCAGCAGCCCAGGACATGAGCCCTGAAGAGATTCAAGCTGTAATCGACCGGATCCTTTCCAAGGACACCCCCGCCCCAGGCCGCGGCGGCGGCACCGGCCATGGCACCGCCGCCGGTGCTGGCACCAGCAGCCCGACGTCGGTGCTCGGCAAGGCGCAGGCCATCTCCCGCCTGGACGAGGTGTACACCAACTTCGACGGCGACCAGCAGGACCTTGAGGAACGGCACGCACTGCGCCGCAAGGCCGGCCTGTCCACCGAGCTCGAAGACGTCACCGAGGTCGAATACCGGCAGTTGCGCCTTGAGCGCGTCGTCCTGGCCGGCCTCTGGACCGAGGGCACCCTCGCGGACGCCGAGAACTCCCTGCGTGAACTTGCCGCCCTCGCTGAGACGGCCGGCTCCGAGGTCCTCGACGGGCTCGTCCAGCGGCGTGCCAAGCCCGATCCCGGGACTTTCCTCGGCTCCGGCAAGGCACAGGAACTGAAAGCAATCGTGATGTCCACCGGCGCCGACACCGTCGTCGTCGACGCCGAATTGGCCCCGTCCCAGCGGCGCGGGCTGGAGGACATCGTCAAGGTCAAGGTCATTGACCGTACAGCGCTGATCCTGGACATCTTCGCCCAGCACGCCAAGAGCCGTGAAGGCAAGGCCCAAGTGGAGCTCGCCCAGCTCGAATACCTGCTTCCGCGCCTGCGCGGCTGGGGTGAATCGATGTCCCGCCAGGCCGGTGGCCAGGTGGGCGGCGCCGGTGCCGGCATGGGCTCGCGTGGTCCCGGTGAGACCAAGATCGAACTGGACCGCCGCCGGATCCGCACCCGGATGGCCAAGCTGCGGCGCGAAATCGCCGCCATGAAGCCTGCCCGGGAAACGAAGCGCGCCAACCGCCGTCGTAATGCCGTGCCCTCCGTCGCGATCGCCGGGTACACCAACGCCGGGAAGTCCTCGCTGCTGAACCGGCTGACCGACGCAGGGGTGCTGGTGGAAAACGCCCTGTTCGCCACCCTGGACCCCACCGTCCGCAAGGCCGAAACCGCTGACGGGCTGGGATACACCCTGGCCGACACCGTGGGCTTTGTCCGTTCCCTGCCCACCCAGCTCGTGGAGGCATTCCGCTCCACGCTGGAAGAGGTCGCCGACTCTGACCTGATCCTGCATGTCGTGGACGTCTCGCACCCGGATCCGGAAGGCCAGATCGCGGCTGTCCGGACGGTCTTCAGCGAAGTCGACGCGCGCAAGGTTCCGGAAATCATTGTCCTGAACAAGGCCGACGCCGCTGACCCGTTCGTGGTCGAACGGCTCAAGCAGCGCGAGCCGCGCCACGTGGTGGTCTCGGCCCGCACCGGCGAAGGCATTCCGGAACTGCTCAAGGCCATCAGTGACGGCATTCCGCGGCCCAGCGTGAAGCTTGAACTGCTCATCCCGTACAACCGCGGGGATCTGATTAGCAAGCTCCACGAGAGCGACGCCGAGATCCTCAGCCTCGACCACGAGGAAACCGGGACCCGTGCCGTGGTGATGGTGCGTGAAGGACTCGCCGCCGAACTGGATCCCTTCATCAGCAATGACTGAGGCTGCGGTGACCAGGACCGACGCCGATCCAGCTGACGCCGAACCAGCCGACGCCGAACCAGCTGACGCTGGGCCGGCCGACGCCGACGCCGACACCGGCGCCGGTTCGGTTGCCGGCGCGGCCGGCGAGGAGTTTGTTGTTAAGCTGCTCGACCGTGCCGTGTCCGGCATGGGCGGGCAGAGCCGCGATGGCCAGCACGAAATGGCCCGGCAGGTGGCGCGCGCGATAGACAGCGGCGATCACCTGCTGGTCCAGGCCGGCACCGGCACCGGCAAGTCGCTGGCCTACCTGATTCCGCTGATCGCGCATTCGCTGACCAGCAACAAACCCACCCTGGTCTCCACCGCCACCCTGGCACTGCAAACGCAGATTGTGGGCCGGGACCTGCCCAGGCTGCTCAAGACCATCACCCCTGCCCTGGAGCGGCCCGTCAAGGTCGCCCTGGTCAAGGGCCGGTCCAACTACGTCTGCCGGCACAAACTCGAGGGCGGCTTCCCGTCCGAAGAACCTTCCGAGGGACAGCTGTTTTCCCTCGGCGAGGACACGTCCGTGCCGCACTTCGCCGCCGCACTTGGCGGGCCGTCCTCCCAGCTGGGCAAGGAAGTTGTCCGGCTGCGCGAATGGGCCGAGGAGACCGCCACGGGGGACCGCGACGAGCTCATGCCGGGCGTCACGGACCGGGCCTGGCGCCAGGTCTCGGTCACCTCCATGGAGTGCCTCGGCGCGCAGAAATGCCCGCTCGCGGCCGAATGCTTCAGCGAACTGGCACGGCAGAACGCCGCCGATGCCGACGTCGTGGTCACCAACCACGCCATGCTCGCCGTCAGTGCCTTCGAAGGCCTGGCGGTGCTGCCCGAGTACGACGTCGTCGTGGTGGATGAAGCACACGAACTTCAGGACCGCGTCACGGGCGCGGTCTCGGGCCAGCTCTCCGTGGCGATGGTGCACGCCGCCGCGTCCGGGGCCCGGAAGCACACGGGCATCACCGTGGATGCGCTGAACAATGCCGCCGCCCACCTGGAGCTCGCCATCGACGGCGTCCCCAGCGGGCTGATGCCCAACGGCCTGAACAGCGAGCAGCTGGACTGCATCGACCAACTGCGCGACGCGTGCCGCGCCGCCCTGTCCGATTCCAAGGGGGACAGCTCCGTGTCGGCGGACGGCGGACGGCAGCTGGCCCGCTCGCGCCTCATGGTCATCCTGGAGCTCTGTGAACGCCTCCTGGCCGCGCGCGAAAACCGCGAAGTCGTGTGGTTCTCCCGCAACAGCAGCTTCGACCCGGCGCAGGGCTACTCCCAGCCGGACGAGAGCGCGCCGGCGTTGATCAACGTTGCCCCGCTGAGCGTCGCAGGGCGGTTGCGCGAGGGCCTGTTCGCGGACCACACCGTCATCCTGACCTCGGCCACACTGACCATCGGCGCTGCCTTCGAACCCGCCGCCGGCGGCCTGGGCCTGGTTGGCAACGGCGCCCCGAGCTGGACCGGCGTCGACGTCGGCTCCCCGTTCGACTACCCGAAGCAGGGCATCCTCTACGTAGCCCGGCACCTACCCAAACCCGGCCGCGGAACGTCCCCCGAGGCCCTGGACGAACTCGAGAAGCTGATCCGCGCCTCCGGCGGAGGCGCCCTGTGCCTGTTCTCCTCGCGGCGCGCCGCAGAGGAAGCAGCCGAGGCCATGCGGCCCCGGCTGGGCCTCAGCATCCTGTGCCAGGGGGAGTCGACCATGACGGCGCTCGTGCGGCAGTTTGCCGACGAACCTGACACGTGTTTGTTCGGCACCATGTCCCTCTGGCAGGGCGTCGACGTCCCTGGCGTGTCCTGCCGGCTGGTGGTCATCGACCGGATTCCCTTCCCGCGGCCGGACGACCCGCTGATGACGGCACGTTCGCGGGCCGTGGCCCAGTCCGGCGGCAATGGCTTCATGGCCGTCTCGGCCACGCACGCCGCCATCCGCCTCGCGCAGGGCGCCGGACGGCTGATCCGCTCGACCTCGGATAGGGGCGTGGTGGCAGTGCTGGATTCGCGGCTCTCCACAGAGCGTTACGGCGGCTTCCTGCGCGCCGCGCTGCCGCCGTTCTGGCCCACCACCGATTCATCGATAGCCATGGCAGCCCTGAAGCGCCTGGCGAAAGACTCCGCGAAAGCTTAAGTCCCAAACCGGGGCCGTCACCCTGCGCCGGAAATCCGCCGCGGGGTGGCCGCTAGGAACTGGCAGCATGCCCCGGATGGCTAAGGGGAGCGCAGTTTAGAGTGAGCGCAGTTTAGAGGGAGCGCAGTACCGATACGACCTTGCCCATGATGACGGCGTGGTCGCCCAGGATGGGCTCGTACTGGGTGTTTTGCGGCAACAGCCACGTGTGGCCGTCCCGCTGGCGGAAGGTCTTGACCGTGGCTTCGTCGTCCAGCAGGGCGGCAACGATATCGCCGTTCACGGCATCACCCTGGCGGCGGACAACCACCCAGTCGCCGTCGCAGATGGCGGCGTCGATCATCGAGTCGCCGGCCACCTTGAGCATGAAGAGTTCGCCATGGCCCACGAGTTGGCGGGGCAGCGGCATGACGTCCTCCACCACCTGGTCCGCGAGGATCGGCCCGCCGGCGGCGATGCGTCCGACGAACGGCACCATTGCCGTGTCAGTGGCGCTGGCGAGCTCGGTTACCGACAGGCCGCCTACGGCCCGCAAGGGGCTGGACTTCTCGATACCAGATATCGGCGTGGCCCCCTCGTCCAGGGTCAGCGGCATGAGCACTTCCATGGCCCGGGGCCGCTTCGGATCACGCCGCAGGTAGCCGAGCTTTTCCAGTTGGGAGAGCTGGTGGGTCACGCTCGACAGGCTGGCGAGACCGACGGTGTCTCCGATTTCGCGCATGGACGGCGGGTAGCCCTTGTCCGTGACGGACCGCTGGATGGTCTCCAGGATTTTCTTTTGCCGGACGGTGAGGCTCTTGGGGGCCCGGGCGGGCTGCGGGCTCCGTGGGGTGGCCCTGCCGCCGGTGGCTTGTGCTGCCATGTTCGCCAACGCCTTTCCGTTCCGCCCGGCTGCCGTGGCTGCTGTCACCGGGAACTTCCGGCCTGAAATGTCAGACCCTGCTGATCAACTACGAATGAATTCCCACTTTTAGTTCGAAAGTGGGAGTTCGAAAGTGGTTGTCCTGTCCCTCAAAAATAGGCCAGCCGCAGACCTTTTTCAAACATTTGTTCTAGCGAGTCTCGACATCGTTCGTTAGTAAGTGCTAAAACAGAACCAGCAAGATTCGAATATGTGTTCGATTCCAACGATCTGGGTTCGCAGACAATGTTCGGTTCTATGTTCGAAGGTTCGGCCGGTTGGCGGCGAGTACGTGAGTACGCCGGGCGGCAACTTATGGTCCAGGAGGGCTCAGTTCATGTCAGTTTCAAGCGCGTTTGACGGCACTAACATTCAGGGCGTCACGACCCGCCACCGTGGTGTTGGTCCGGGTGGCGCAGTGGATCGCCGCAGCATCGGACACGGCAGCATCGGACACGGCGGCCTCGCCCAAAGCGGTTCCAGTCACGGCAACGTGTACCCGCTCAACGCCAGGCGCCGCGGCTCCGCGCAGTCGCGGGCGCAGCAAGGAGCCGCCGCCGCGGTTTCCGGCGGCCGGACCAAGCAGCCGCCGCTTCGGCTCACCCGGCGCGGACGCTTCGTCTTTTTCGGCGTCCCCCTGATTCTGCTGGCGGCGTTCATCCTGTCCTTCAGCGGATTCCTCAACGCTCCCGCGAAAGCGGCAGATTCCGCAGACCAGCTCTCGGTGACGCCGACCGTATCCGTCACAGTCCAACCGGGGGAGTCCCTCTGGGCCATTGCCGGGTCGGTGGCCCCGGAGCGCGATCCCCGCGATGTTGTGGCCGATATCGTGCAGTTGAACAATCTGGACGCCGCGCGTGTGATGCCGGGCCAGCAACTGTTTGTTCCGTCCAAGTAGCCACCCCCGGGTGCCGTCGCGGGCGTCACAGTTTCAGCGCCCGTCCCGCTACCACTTAAACTGGTCACGTGACTGACCAGCTTGAGCGCCTCAACCGACTGCCCCTCCGAACCAATCTGCGTGGCCTGCGTCCGTATGGCGCGCCGCAGCTGGACGTCCCCATCCTGCTCAACGTCAACGAGAACACCCATGGGGTCCCGGCCGATGTCCGCGCCGCGATTACCGAAGCCGTGAGCGCCGCCGCTGCCGGGCTGAACCGCTATCCGGACCGCGAATTCACCGAATTGCGCGAAGCCCTCGCCGAATACCTTGGCCATGGGCTGGACGCGGAGAACATCTGGGCCGCGAATGGTTCCAACGAAGTCCTTCAGCAAATCCTCCAGGCCTTCGGGGGCCCTGGCCGGACGGCCCTCGGGTTCCCTCCCACGTATTCGATGTACCCGCTGCTGGCCTCCGGCACGGATACGGAGTACGTCGTCGGGGCCCGCGCGTCCGACTATGGGCTCAGTGCGGAATCAGCGGCACAGCAAGTCCGCGAGCTTCAGCCCAACATTGTCTTCCTCTGTTCCCCGAACAACCCGACCGGCACGGGGCTGGGCCTTGATGTGGTCGAGGCAGTCTATGACGCCGGCGAGGCCAGCCAGACCATCGTGATCGTCGACGAGGCCTATCACGAGTTCGCCCACGACGGCACGCCCAGTGCCCTCACCCTGCTGCCTGGCCGGGAGCGGCTCATCGTCTCGCGCACCATGAGCAAGGCCTTCGCCCTCGCGGGTGCGCGGCTCGGCTACATGGCCGCGGCCCCGGAGGTCGCGGATGCCCTGCGCCTGGTCCGTCTCCCGTACCACCTCTCCGCTATCACCCAGGCTGCGGCCCTGGCTGCCCTGCGCCACCGGGAGGCGCTCATGGCGGACGTCGAGGACATCAAGCGCCAGCGCGACCGGATCGTGTCGGAACTGACGCGGTTGGGCTTGACCCCGGCCGCGTCTGATTCCAACTACGTGTTCTTCGGCGGCCTCGAGAACCCCCATGAGGTTTGGCAGCGCATGCTGGACGCCGGTGTCCTCATCCGCGACGTCGGTATTCCGGGGCACCTGCGCGTCACCGCCGGCACTGAGACAGAAACCACAGCCTTCCTGGAGGCACTTGAACTCATCCTGGCCGGCTCCGCAAAGCCGCAGGCCTAGACTTGGTGGGGAGCCCAATCGTCCCCGCCAGATTGCCCAACACCCTGCCTTCTTCCAAAGGACACATCTACATGAGCACCACCGGATCCACCGCCGCCGAGGGCCGGACCGCACGCATGGAACGGACCACCAGCGAGTCCTCGGTCCTGGTCGAGATCAACCTGGACGGCACCGGCGTTTCAGACATCAGCACGTCGGTCCCGTTCTACGACCACATGCTGACGGCCCTCAGCAAGCACTCCTTGATCGACATGACCGTCAAGGCCACCGGCGACACCCACATCGATGTCCACCACACTGTCGAGGACGTGGCCATCACTTTCGGCGAGGTTCTGCGGACCGCCCTGGGCAACAAAGCCGGGATCCGCCGCTTTGGCGAGGCGACCGTTCCCCTCGATGAGGCCCTCGCGCAAGCTGTCGTGGACGTCTCCGGCCGTCCCTACCTGGTCCACGCCGGCGAGCCGGCAGGCCAGGAATACCACCTGATCGGCGGCCACTTTACGGGCTCCCTGACCCGCCACGTCTTCGAGGCGATCACCCTTCACGCCGGGATCTGCCTGCACATGAACGTCACTGCCGGGCGTGACCCCCACCACATCGTCGAGGCCCAGTTCAAGGCCTTTGCCCGTGCCCTGCGCGCAGCCGTCGAGCCGGATCCCCGCGTCGAGGGCATCCCGTCGACAAAAGGTGCTTTGTGACCGGCCCGGTGCTCCGCGACGGGGCCATCATCGACCCCGCCGCCGCGGCCAAGCCGGTCTCCCCGCAGGGAAAGCCCACAGTTACGGTGCTGGACTACGGCTCCGGGAATGTCCGGTCCGCCGTCCGCGCGCTGGAGCGGGCCGGCGCCGAAGTCATCCTCAGCTCCAAGCCTGAGGATGTCCTCAATGCCGACGGCCTCGTCGTCCCCGGTGTCGGCGCCTTCGAAACCGTCATGCGCGAACTCAAGGCCGTTGACGCCATCCGCATGATCGGCCGCCGTGTCGCCGGAGGCCGCCCCGTGCTGGCCATCTGCGTCGGGCTCCAAGTGCTGTTCGAGGCCGGCGTCGAACACGGCACCGAAGCCGAGGGCATGGGGGAGTGGCCCGGCAAGGTGGAACTGTTGCCTGCCGACGTCGTGCCCCACATGGGCTGGAACACCGTCGCCGTCCCCGAAGGGTCCAGGCTCTTCGCCGGGGTTGAGGACGAGCGCTTCTACTTCGTGCACTCCTACGGTGTCCAGAAGTGGGACTTCGACGTCATCCAGCCGCGGATGGCTGCGCCGCTGGTGACCTGGTCCGACCACGGTGCCCCGTTCATCGCGGCCGTGGAAAACGGCCCGCTGTGTGCCACCCAGTTCCACCCGGAGAAGTCCGGCGACGCCGGCGCCCGGCTGCTGCGCAACTGGGTCCAGAGCCTGCGCCCCGCAGCCCCGGACCGTACCGCAGCCCCGGAAGGGACCGCCTAGATGTGGTCCCTGGTGCTCATGGGCGTGGCCGGCCTGCTGGTTGGCGGCGGGATCTCCTTCCGCCAGCAGAAAAGTCCGCTCTGGGTGCAGATCGTTTTCTACATCCTCGCCGGCATGTCACTGCTGGCCGCCTACCTCCTGACCCTGCCGGCGTCCTGACCGCCCCTCCCCACCACCATCCCCAAGCTGAGGACTCCACGATGACCACCGAAACCCCGCTGCCCGTACTCGAGCTCCTGCCCGCCGTCGACGTCGTCAACGGACAGGCCGTCCGGCTCGTACAGGGCGAAGCCGGCAGCGAGACGAGCTACGGCACCCCGCTGGAGGCCGCCCTCAACTGGCAGCAGCAGGGGGCTGAGTGGGTGCATCTGGTCGACCTGGACGCCGCGTTCGGGCGCGGCTCCAACGCCGAGCTCCTGCGCGAGGTCGTCGGCCGGCTCGATATCAAGGTGGAGCTCTCCGGCGGCCTTCGCGACGACGAATCCCTTGAGAGGGCCCTCGACCTCGGCGTCGCACGCGTCAACCTGGGCACGGCGGCACTGGAAAACCCGGAATGGACGGCCCGGGTGATCGAGCGCTTCGGCGACAAGATTGCCGTCGGCCTGGATGTCCGCGGCACCACCCTCGCCGGCCGGGGCTGGACCAAGGAAGGCGGGGACCTCTGGGACGTGCTCGGCCGCCTCGAGGACGCCGGCTGCGCCCGGTACGTCGTGACCGATGTGACCAAGGACGGCACGCTCCAGGGCCCCAACGTCGAACTCCTGCGCCAGATGGTCGAGAAAACGGGCAAGCCGGTGGTCGCCTCCGGCGGCATTTCCAGCCTCGAGGATCTCAAGGTCCTGCGCTCCCTGGTGCCGCTCGGCGTCGAAGGCGCCATCGTCGGCAAGGCCCTCTACAACGGCAACTTCACCCTGCCCGAGGCCCTCGACGTCGCCGGCCGCCGCTAGCGGCGAAGGCGCCCATGACGCACTCCCACGACACCCACGACCCCAATAACCCCCACGAGACAGTGCAGGCAGGGACCGGGGCCGGTCCCATCCGGCATCTGCCCGGGCATATCGCGGCGGCCCTTGCCGGCGCCGGCGGGGCCACGGACTCCGCCGGCCAACCCTGGGCTGGGCGCAGCCTGTCCGGCAATGACGCCAAGATCCATAATTTCGACGACGACGACGGCACCGCCGACGCCGGCTATCTGGCGGCTTTGTCCGACCTCGCCGCGGGCACTGGCGACGAGGCGGCCGTGGTGGCCGCGCTGGCCACCGCCCGGGTGTTCGTGCCAATTCTCGCCCAGCTCGCCGAAGAGGGCGAGGCCGCGGCCGGGCCCAACGGGGATCCGCTGCACTCGGACAAGCAGGCCGACATGGCCCTGGTGACGCTCAAGGCGCCGGACGGGCGGACGGCCATGCCGGTGTTCACCTCGGCGGCGTCAATGACGGCGTGGCACCCGGAGGCCAGGCCGGTCGCCGTGTACGCGGCCCGGGCTGCCTTGTCAGCGGTCGCGGAAGGCGCGGAGCTGCTCGTGCTCGATCCCGGCTCGGAAGTGACGTTCGTGGTCCGCCGGCCGGCAGTCTGGGCCGTCGCCCAGCAGCAGCCATGGACGCCGTCATACGCCGATCCCGATCTCGCGGGTGCACTCGGGGAAGGCGCGGTTGGCTTTCCGGCGGTCCGCCGTGTTGAAATTCATCCGGGGGGTGGAGTTGCCTCGGCCACGGCCGATGGCAGGCGGCTCCCCGGTGGGGGAGCCGGCCCGGAACTCCGTGTGGTCCTCTACCTTGAAGACGGTCTCGACGCCGCCGGCGTGCAGTCGATCGTCGCCGGCCTCAATAACGCCTGGGCCCGGAATGAAATCTTTGCCGAGCGGGTTGATTCGATCGAGGTCAAGCTGCAGCGCGCAGCACCATAGCTGACGGCCCAACGGGGGACCTCCCGGTGCTGCCGTGGGCAGTACCAGAAGGATATAGTCCGTGAATTTCGCGCTTTACCGTCAGCTGCTGGCGATCCGGCCCATCAGGCGCCTCCTGCTGGTCGGCATGATCGCCCGCATACCGCACTCGGCGGCCGGCGTCCTGCTGACCCTGCACATCGTCCTGACCCTCGGCCAGGGCTACGCCGCCGCCGGAGCGGCCGCCGCCGTGATGACGATCGGTATCGCCGTCGGCGCGCCCTGGCGCGGACGCCGGGTCGACACCGTGGGGCTGCGAAAGGCGCTGATTCCGTCTGTGGTCTCCGAGGCCGTGATCTGGTCGATCGTGCCGCACGTGTCCTACGAGGCCCTGTTGCCCCTGGCCTTCATCGGGGGCCTGCTGACCCTGCCCATCTTCAGCGTGGTGCGGCAGTCGCTGGGCGTTCTGGCCCCCGGGGAACAGCGCCGGACTGCCTTTGCGCTCGACGCCATCGCCACCGAGCTGGTCTTCATGATCGGCCCGGCCGTCGGAGCCGTCGTCGCCACCAGCGGCCAGTCCGTCCTGGGCCTGACAGTCGTGGGAGTGGCCACATCCGTCTCCGGGCTCTTCCTCATGTGGTTCAACCCGCCCACCCGGAGTGCTTCCCCGGACGCCGGGCTTGAGGCGCAGGAGCTGGAGTGCGCGGAAGCCGCAGTGGTCGCCGCCGCGCCGGCCCACCTGCAGGAGGCAGCAGCCGAACTGGCACCCCTGGCGGCCGCCGCCGAGGAGCGCCGCCGGCGGGGATCCGGCCTGCGCCACAGGGTCATCCACAACTTCAGCTGGTTCACCGCCGCCGTAGCCGCCGTGTTTGCCGTCGGCGCCGGTGCCGGCATGGTCCTCAGCGGCACCGACGTCGGCATCGTCGCGGCGCTCCAGACCGGCGGCCACCAGGCCGAAATCGGCATCGTGTTCCTCTTCTGGTGCGCGGCCTCGGTGGTGGGCGGCGTCCTCTACGGTGCCATGCACCGGGCCGTTTCCCCGATCCTCCTGTTGCTGGGGATGTCAGCGCTGACGGTCCCGATGGCCTTCGCGACCGACGTCTGGACGCTCAGCCTGCTCGCGTTGCTGCCGGGTCTGCTGTGCGCGCCGGTGTTGTCCGCGGCCTCGGAAAAGGTGGCCGAACTGGTGGATGAAAGCCGGCGTGGCGAGGCGATGGGCTGGTACGGGTCATCGCTCACCGGCGGAGTGGCCCTGGGCGCGCCGCTTGCCGGGCTGTTCATTGACCTCATCGGCCCGTCGGCCGGCTTCGTCTCAGTGGGGTTGGCGGGCGTGGCCCTCTGCCTGGTGGGACTGGCCCTGCAACAGGTCCGGCGCAGCCGCCTGGCCCGCGTCTGAACGCGGGCCTGCCGCCATTGCGCCACTCCGGGCACGCGCCCGGGCTTTGTGAACGGCAAATCCTGCGGACGGAAAATCGTGCGAACGGAAAATGGTGCGGACGGAAAATGGTGCGGACGGAAAATAGCGACGCCGGCGGGCGGACCTGGGTGGTCCGCACGCCGGCGTTGTCCTGGCTGACGGGTGCTTAGTTGACGGGGCCGGTGTACTTCTCGCCCGGGCCCTTGCCCGGCGCGTCCGGGATGATCGATTCTTCGCGGAAGGCCAGCTGGAGCGAACGGAGTCCGTCGCGCAAAGGTCCAGCGTGCTGTGAGCCGATTTCGGGCGCCGCCGCGGTCACCAGACCGGCGAGGGCGGTGATCAGCTTGCGGGCCTCGTCCAGGTCCTTGAGGTCCTGGGCATTTTCTTCGGCGGCGAGGCCGAGCTTTACAGCGGCGGCGCTCATCAGGTGCACGGCGGCCGTAGTGATGACCTCGATCGACGGGACTTCCGAGATGTCGCGGATCTGCTGCGAGACGTCCGCCTGGGCTGCCGCGGGCTCGAAGACGTGGGAATTACTATCTGAAGTGCTCATGCTGGTAAGCTTGTCACAGACCGACTAAATGTCGTTATTCTCAAGCTTTTATAGAATGCAGTGTTCTGACTGGCAGTGCTTGTCACTGAAGTTGGCGCCCGGCGACGCATACGTGCGTTGAACGGGTGTCTTTCTGTAGAGTTGGCTTTAGTTTGCAAGCGGAGTTCTCTCCCACCCGCGTCAGCCGCGAAACTTCCTTCGGGAAGCCCCTCCTGTCCAGGAGTCAAGGTTGCCGGGTACCTGGTCGGGCACTACCTCGGACTCCGGTCCGCAGGAAGTGCATGTTGCCCCATTGAGGGCGGCAGTTCCGATCTCGAGGCCTTCGATTGCTCCGGCAATTGGGGGCCTTCTCTTTTTGCCGGTGGAATACCCCTCACGAACACAGGAGCTTTAACATTAGCGAGCCAAGAATCAATGAGCGTATCCGCGTCCCCGAGGTGCGGCTGGTCGGCCCTGCAGGCGAACAAGTAGGAATTGTCCGTATTGAGGATGCCCTGCGTTTGGCTGCCGAGTCCGATCTTGATCTCGTTGAAGTTGCACCGCAGGCGAAGCCTCCGGTGTGCAAGCTGATGGACTTCGGCAAGTACAAGTACGAAGCCGCTGTCAAGGCACGCGAGGCCCGGAAGAACCAGACCAACACGGTCCTGAAGGAAATCCGTTTCCGCCTGAAGATCGACACCCACGACTACGAAACGAAGCGCGGACACGCGCTCCGCTTCCTCGGTGCCGGCGACAAGGTCAAGGCCATGATCCAGTTCCGCGGCCGCGAGCAGCAGCGCCCCGAGATGGGCATCCGCCTGCTCCAGCGATTCGCCGACGACGTCGCCGAAGTTGGTGTGGTGGAGTCCAGCCCGCGCATCGATGGCCGCAACATGGTCATGGTGGTTGGCCCGCTGAAGAACAAGGCCGAAGCGAAGGCGGAGGCCCGCCGCGCAACGCAGCGCGCAGAAGCCAAGGCTGAGAACGAAGCCAAGGCTTCGGGACGCGTCGATGTCTCCGGTGGCAACGCCCCGCTGACCCAGACGCTGTCGGACCTCCTGCCGGAAGGCTACGTCGTATCGCCGGAGGCACCCGCAGCGGAGGCCCCCGTCGAAGAAGCCAACGTTGAAGAGACCAAGGTTGAAGCGGCTCCGGTCGAAGAGACCAAGGTTGAAGAAGCCAAGGTTGAAGCGGCTCCGGTCGAAGAGACCAAGGCCGACGAGGCCCCCGCCCAGGACGTGCCGGCGGAAGCCGCACCGAAGGCAACCGAGAAGCCGGCAGCAGCGAAGGCTCCGGCGGCTCCGAAGGCGGCCGAGAAGCCGGCAGCAGCGAAGGCTCCGGCGGCTCCGAAGGCGGCCGAGAAGCCGGCAGCAGCCAAGGCTCCCGCGGCTCCGAAGGCCGCTCCGGCCCCGGCAGCAGCGAAGGCTCCCGAGGAAAAGGCAGCCGCTCCGGCAGCAGCACCGAAGCCGGTTGCTGCCCCGAAGCCGGTACCCAGGCCCGCAGCGCCGAAGCCCGCCGCACGGCCGGCCGCCCCCCGGGCAGCCGCCAAGCCTGGCACCAAGAAGACCAACTAGTTCACGGCTGCCGGACAGCAATGTCCGGCAGCAGGCAACCAGCACGCCGCCCGCAGGGGTGGCTGCACGAAAGAGCTGCAGACTTTTCTGCGGATACGTAAGGAGATCGGTTCCCATGCCGAAGATGAAGACCCACAGCGGTGCTAAGAAGCGCTTCAAGCTGACCGGTACCGGCAAGCTGCGCCGCCAGCAGGCCAACCGCCGCCACTACCTCGAGCACAAGTCCTCCCGGCTGACCCGTCGCCTTGCCGGCGACAAGATCGTCTTCAAGGGCGACGCCAAGGTCATCCGGAAGATGCTCGGCATCTAAGTTCCAAGTTCTCTGACTGTTCGCCACCTGGCAGCAGTCAACTACCAAAAAGGCTTCTCAGGCCAGCCGGACCGTTCCGGCAGTAGACGCTTGGGATCAGAAATTTTCTAAGGAGTACGCACGTGGCACGTGTGAAGAGGGCGGTTAACGCCCACAAGAAGCGCCGGGTTATCCTCGAACGCGCAAAGGGTTACCGCGGACAGCGTTCACGCCTGTACCGCAAGGCAAAAGAGCAGCTGCTGCACTCGTTTGTGTACAGCTATGGTGACCGTAAGAAGAAGAAGGGCGACTTCCGCCGTCTTTGGATCCAGCGCATCAACGCTGCATCCCGCGCCAACGGCCTGACCTACAACCGCCTGATCCAGGGCCTGAAGGCCGCCGAGGTTGAGGTTGACCGCCGTATGCTGGCCGAGCTGGCCGTTTCCGACGCCAACGCCTTCGCCGCGCTGGTCAAGGTCGCCAAGGACTCGCTGCCTGCCGACACGTCCGCTCCGGCCGTCCAGGCTGAGGCTGCTCCGGCTCCCAAGGCTGCCAAGAAGGCTCCCGCGAAGAAGCCTGCTGCCAAGAAGGCCGCCGACGAGGCTGCAAAGTAGTTCCTCCCGCAGTTGAAAGACTGTCTCGTTCAAGAGCCGGCTGGAATAGCCACTAAGGTTCTTATATGAACGAAACCGGGCGCCCGCAAGACTTTCCACTCTCCAACCCCCGAGCTGATCGGATGAGGAAGGTGGCACAGCTTGCCGGGCGCCCGGCCCGTTTAAAGCGTCGCGAGTTCCTGGCCGAAGGCCCGCAGGCGGTCCGTGAGGCTTTGGTCCTGCACCGGAAGAGGATCGCTGCGGGGGAGCCCGGCATCGTCTATGAGGTGTACGCCACCGAGGCCTGCCTGGACCGCCACCCGGAGCTGGAGCAGCTGGCCGAGGGAACCCACGCGCACCTCGCAACCGACGAAGTGATCGCTGCGATGGCGGACACCGTCACCCCACAGGGCATCATTGCCGTCTGCGGCTTCCTGGACGTCAGCCTTGAGCACGTGCTCGACACCGGCCCGCGGCTGATTGCCGTCCTGTGCCAGGTCCGGGACCCCGGCAACGCCGGCACCGTGTTGCGGGCGGCCGACGCCGCCGGCGCCGACGCCGTCATCCTGACCGGCTCGAGCGTGGACATCTACAACCCCAAGGCCGTGCGGTCGACGGCGGGTTCCCTGTTCCATCTGCCCGTTGTCCTCGGCGCGGAGGTCGAGGAAGTCGTGGCCCGCTGCCGGGAGCGTGGCGTCGGCGTGCTGGCCGCGGACGGCAAGGGACAACTGGACCTGGACCGTCTCCAGGACGAGAACGCGGCCCGCCGCCTGGGGGCATCCGCCGCCGAATCGGTGTACGCGTTGGAACAGCCGACCGCCTGGCTCTTCGGCAACGAGGCCCAAGGCCTGTCCGAGGACGAGATCGCGCTGGCCGACCACCGGGTGGCCGTGCCGGTGTACGGGGAAGCGGAAAGCCTGAACCTCGGCACCGCAGCCACTGTCTGCCTGTACGCCAGCGCCCGCTCCCAGCAAACCCCCTAGCCGCTCAGCAGGAAACCAGCGGGTCCGGCAGGAATTCCTGTCCGAAAAACGCAGGCCAAACGAAAGGCGGGGCCCACCGAATGGTGAGCCCCGCCGTCGTAGTGTCACTGCCGCCCCCACACAAAGTGTGCGGCCAGTGCCTTGAAGAATTAGGTGGTGGTCTTGTTGCGCCCTGTGATGGCGCCGTAGATGAACGCGGCCGCGAGGCCACCGACGATGGCCAGGAGCCAGGAACCGAGATTCCAGAATTCCATCTTGCCGCCGCCGAACAGCAGGTCCCCGATCCAGCCGCCAACAATCGCGCCGACGACGCCGAGCACGAGGCTGGTAACCCAGCCGCCACCGACCCTGCCGGGCAAGAGTGCCTTGACGATTGCACCCACTATGAGTCCGAGAATGATCCAGCCAAGAAAGCCCATGTCTCCTCCTACATATTTTTCGGCATCCAAATTGTGAATACCGAATATGGCTTCAAGCTAACATAGGGCGGATTGCTTGTCAGCAGGGGACTACCCAATCGTTACGTGGCAGCGTTGGTCCCCGCCGCGGTTCGGCGCCGGCCCGGAAACCGGTACGGTATTCCTTGTGGGCGCTGGGTTCTTCCGGTGTTCGCATACACCCCGGAAGAACCCCATAAGGAGAAGCTCACGTGGCTGCAAATGGCGGTACCAAGGCGATTCTCGCGGCGCTGGCCGCAAACCTGACCATCGCCGTTTTGAAGTTCGTCGCCTACTTTCTGACGCTGTCCTCGTCCATGCTGGCCGAGGCGATTCACTCCCTCGCAGACTCCGGCAACCAGCTGCTGCTCCTGCTCGGCGGCAAACGCGCAAAGCGGGAAGCCAGCCCCGAGCACCCCTTCGGCTACGGCCGCGAGCGTTACATCTACGCCTTCATCGTTTCGATTGTGCTTTTCAGCGTCGGCGGCCTGTTCGCACTGTACGAGGCCTGGGGAAAAATCCAGCACCCGCACGCCATCGAAGGTGACTTCTGGTGGGTGCCGCTGGCCGTCCTGATCGGCGCGATCATTGCCGAGTCCTTCTCGTTCCGGACAGCGATCATCGAATCCAACCCGCTGCGTGGGAAGCAGAGCTGGGTTAAGTTCATCCGCAACGCCAAGCAGCCGGAACTCCCGGTCATCCTCCTCGAGGACTTCGGCGCCCTCGTGGGCCTGGTGTTCGCGCTCTTCGGCGTGGGCCTGACGCTCCTGACCGGGAACGGCATCTGGGACGCCCTCGGCACCGCGATGATCGGTCTGCTGCTCGTGGCGATCGCCGTGGTGCTGGCCATGGAAACCAAGTCCCTGCTGCTGGGCGAGTCGGCCACCCGCGATGACGTCGCCAAGATCCGCAGCGCGATCGAGGCCGGCGGCACCAGCATCATTCACCTCAAGACCATGCACCTTGGCCCCGAGGAGCTGCTGGTGGCGGCCAAGATCAGCATCGGCCGCTCGGACTCGGGCCAGGACATTGCGAAGGCGATTGATGACGCGGAGGTCCGGGTCCGGGAAGCCGTCCCGATTGCCCGGGTCATCTACCTGGAACCGGATGTGCAGCGCGTCAGCGCCCCCTGAGCCGCCCAGCCCACAGGGAGAACGGAAGCCCATAGGGAGAACGGCAGCCGCCAGATGGAACGGCAGCCCGTCAACAAAACAGCAGTCCTGCCCAGTGCATCACTGGACAGGACTGCTGTTCTATTTACAGCATCTGCACCCTGCTGCCTCGGCCTCTTCCTCTGCCGTTGGCGGGGTACCGCGGCCGAGGCTGTTCGGCCGCGGCTGTTCTGGCGGGTGGCGGGTGGCGGGGTGGCTAGGAGGCCAGCGGCCGCCGGCGTTCCACGGCGCCGCTGAAGGCGGCGACCCCGAGACCCAGCACGGCCAGGACGGCGCCCACGAGCGCGGGGGCGACGTAGCCCCAGCCCCAGGCGATCACCAGGCCGCCCAGGAAGGCACCGAGGGCGTTGGCGACGTTGAGCGCAGCATGGTTCAGCGAGGAGGCCAGCGACGGTGCATCAGGGGACGCATCGAGCAGCCTGGTCTGCAGGGCGGGAACGAGCATGGACCCGGCGGCGCCAACGACGAACACCATGACCAGCGCGGACCAGGCCCAGTGGACGCCCACGGCATAAACCACGAGTGCCACCGCCGTGCCGGGCAGGACCCAGTAAATCGTGCCCATGACGGATTTGTCGGCGATCCGGCCGCCAACGATGTTGCCCACCACCATGCCCACGCCGTACAGGGCCACGACCAGCGGCAGCCAGGCCGCCGGGAGGCCGGCGACGGAGGTCATGGTGTGCGAAATGTAGGTGTAGGTCGCGAAGAACCCGCCGAAGCCGACGATGCCGACCAGGATGGCAAGCCACACCTGCAGCCGCTTGAGCGCGCCGAGCTCCCTGCGGAAGCTGGCATCGGCGTGCGGTTTCTGGAACGGGACGAACTTCCACAGCATGAATAGCGTAATGATGCCGATCAGGCCCACCAGCAGGAACAGAAGCCGCCACCCGTAGCTCTGGCCCAGCCAGGTGGCGAAGGGGACGCCAATGACGTTGGACACCGTCAGCCCGGCCATGACCATCGAAATGGCCCAACCCCGCTTGGTCGGCGCCACCAGGGAGGCGGCAATCACGGCCGCAACCCCGAAGAAGGCGCCGTGGGGGAGTCCCGCGGCGAACCGGGACACCAGCATGGAGCCGTAGTCCGGGGCGAGGAAGGAACTGAGGTTGGCGATGCTGAAGAAGAGCATGAGCCCGAGGGCCAGATACTTCCGCGGGAGTTTGGCCCCGACCGCGGCCAGCACCGGCGCGCCAATCACGACGCCGAGGGCGTAGGCCGAAATCAGGTGACCTGCCTCGGGCGTGCTGATGTTCAGGCCCTGTTCGATCTCCTTGAGCAGGCCCATCATGGTGAATTCCGTGGTGCCGATGCCAAAGCCGCCCATCGCGAGGGCAATGATTGCCATGGCAACGTGACGGGTGCCGGACTTGGTCGGCGCCGGGGCGTGTGTGGTGGTTGTCATTCGTCTTTTCGGAGAGATTTTCCGGGAGGGACCGGATGGATCGGACAGATAAATATGCTTTTAAGAACCGGGAGGGGGCGCCGAGTATTCCGGAAGGTGTCGTGGCGGCCGCCTCCACCATTGTCCCCTACCTGGGCTGGCCCTGGCCCCGGCCCCCGGGCGCCGGACCCTGCGCCCGCCTTAGACTTGAGGGCGTGACTGGACTCATAGGCGTCGTTGGCGGCGCAGTAGTGGACTCTCTGGCCGACCCGGGCATGCTCCTCGTGGCCCGGCGCACGGCGCCGCCGCAGTTTGCCGGAATGTGGGAGTTCCCGGGCGGAAAAGTCGAACCAGGCGAGGCCGCCGAGGACGCCCTGCACCGCGAGCTCCGGGAAGAACTGGGCGTGCTGGTGCGGCTCGGGGCGGAGCTGCCCGCGGAAACCACCGCGGGCTGGCCGCTCAACGCGAAGGCGGCGATGAGGGTCTGGTTCGCGGAGCTCGCGCAGGGAGAACCCCGGCCGCTGGAGGACCATGACGAATTGCGCTGGCTCGACCTCAGCAATCCGGCAGGGGTCCTGGACCTGCCGTGGATCCCGGCGGACCTCCCCATCGTCGAGGCCCTCCTGGCGGCTGTGCAGGCCACCGGGCCGCGCGGAGTGGAAGCGGGCCTGGGCCGCTGACCGGACCCGCCGCCGCGCTTCGGGAGCCCGCCTCTCGCCAAACGGTCAGGCATGTGCCTACTCTGATCCCAACCGAGAGGAGTGGCCCGTGCAGGTCGGTGTCGGACGAGAGCAGCGAGCCGGAGAACGCCGCGTCGCGGCCACACCGGAGACGGCCCGGCAGCTGACGGCGCTCGGGCTCCATCTTCTGGTCGAGAGCGGTGCCGGCACCGAAGCAGGGTTCGCCGACGCCGCCTTCAAGGAGGCCGGGGCGACGGTCATCTCCGAGCTCCCGTTCGAGGCCCTGGACGTCCTGCTGCATGTCCGCCCGCTCACCCCGGAGGCCGCGGCCCGGCTGCGGCCCGGCGCGGTCACCATCGGGCTGGCATCGCCGTCCTCGGAGCTGCCGACCGTCCGGACACTCGCCGCTGCCGGGATCACCTCGTTCGCCCTGGAGCTGCTTCCGCGGATCTCCCGGGCGCAGTCCATGGATGCGCTCAGCTCCCAGTCCCTGGTCACGGGCTACCGCGCCGTGCTGGAAGCCGCCGTCCGCTACCCGCGGTTCTTCCCGCTCTACATGACCGCCGCCGGTACCATCCCGCCGGCGAGGGTGCTCGTCCTTGGGGCCGGCGTCGCCGGGCTGCAGGCGATCGGCACGGCAAAGCGGCTCGGCGCCCGGGTCTCGGCCAACGACATCCGGGCCGCCTCCGCCGAGGAAGTCGCCTCGATGGGCGGCACTTTCATCAATCTTGACATCGATGCGGCGGCGGACGGAACCGGAGGCTACGCCCGTGCCCTCGGCGAGGACCGGGCGCAACGCCAGCGCAGCCTCCTGGCCCCGCATGTCGCGGCGGCGGACGTCCTGATCACGACGGCCGCCATCCCCGGCCGGGCCGCTCCCTTGCTGGTGACCACCGCCATGGTGGCCGGCATGCGGGCAGGGTCTGTCGTCGTCGACCTCGCCGCGGAATCCGGAGGCAACGTCGAAGGCGTGATCGCCGGCCAGGACGTGCAGGTGCCGGTCGACGGCGGATCGGTCACGCTCGTGGGTTTGCAGGACGCGGCATCCGCCATGCCCTCGGACGCGTCCCGGCTTTTCGCCCGGAACGTCAGCAACTTCCTCGCGCTCATGACCGACTGCGGCTCGGTGGCCCCGGACTTCGACGACGACGTGGTCGCCGGAACGTGCCTGACCCACGGCGGCACGGTGCGGCACGCCCCCACCGCGGAAGCATTGGAAAGGGAGGCGTGATGGGCCCCGTCGTGTTGCTGACCGTGGTGGTGCTCGCGGTGTTCGTTGGCTTCGAAGTCGTCTCCAAGGTCACCAGCAAACTGCACACACCGCTCATGTCCGGCGCCAACGCCATCCACGGCATCATCCTGGTCGGCGCCATCATCGTGGCCGGACAGGCCAGTGACCCGTGGGTCCTCGGCATTGCGCTCCTGGCAGTCGTCCTGGCCACCGTCAACCTGGTGGGCGGCTTTGTGGTCACGGACCGGATGCTGGAGATGTTCAGCGCCCACAAGCGGACACCTATCCCCGCCCCAAGCGGCGCCGCCACGGCTGGCGGAACTGCGGGCGAAGGACACCCCGGCGAGGGGAGCTCCGCCGACGCGGCGGGGGAGTCCAAATGAGCCTCCTGAGCCCCGAATGGACAGCCCTGCTCTACCTTGTGGCCGCCGTCTGCTTCATCCTGGCGCTCAAGGGCCTCAGCTCGCCACGAACTGCCCGCCGCGGCAACGCCATCGGCGCGGCCGGGGCGCTCCTCGCCGTCGTCACCGTCTTCCTCTCCGCGCGGCTGGAAAATGTTCCACTCATCCTCGCGGCCATTGCCGTGGGCTCCGCGATAGCCTTCCCCGTGGCGCGACGGGTGCAGATGACCCAGATGCCCCAACTCGTGGCGCTCTTCAACGGCGTCGGAGGCGGGGCCGCGGCGCTCGTCGCCGTACTGGAACTTGGCCACCAGGAAGATCCCTGGGTCCGCCTGGCCGTCGTCTTCACCATGCTGGTTGGCGCGGTGTCCTTCGCCGGCTCCGCGGTGACCGTGGGCAAGCTGCAGGAGCTCATCAGCACCCGTCCGCTGCTGTTTCCCGGCATGCCCTGGGTGATGGGGGCCGTCCTGCTGGGGGCGGTCATCTCAGGAGCTCTGGTGGTCCTGACCGGGTCGCTGGGCTGGTCGCTCGCATTGCTGGGCCTGGGCCTCGCCGCCGGGCTGCTCCTGGTGCTGCCCGTGGGCGGGGCGGACGTGCCGATCGTGATCTCCCTGCTCAATGCGTTCACGGGGCTGGCGGTGGCAGCGTCCGGCGTGGTCCTGGGCAATGTCCTGCTCCTGGTCGCCGGGACGCTCGTGGGCGCGAGCGGCACCATCCTGACCAAGGTCATGGCCTCGGCCATGGGGCGCGGAGTCGGCGGAATCATGTTCGGGGCGTTCAAGGGCGGCTCGACGGCGGGTTCCACCGCCCTGAGCGACCGGCCAGTGCGTTCCTCGTCCCCGGAGGACATTGCCGTCCAGCTCGGCTACGCCCAGCGGGTGGTGATCGTTCCCGGTTATGGGCTCGCCGTGGCCCAGGGCCAGCACACTGTGGCGGAGCTTGCCACGGCCCTGGTCGCCCGCGGCGTGGACGTCGTGTTCGCCATCCATCCCGTGGCGGGACGCATGCCGGGCCACATGAACGTGCTGCTGGCCGAGGCCAACGTGCCGTACGAGTCACTGCGGGAGCTCGCGGAAGTCAATCCCGAATTCGCGACCACGGACATCGTTCTGGTAGTCGGGGCCAATGACGTCGTCAACCCGGCGGCCAAGTCCTCGCCGGGTTCGCCGATTTACGGGATGCCGATCCTGGAAGTGGTGCAGGCCCAGCAGGTCGTGTTCCTGAAGCGGTCCATGCGCCCGGGGTTTGCCGGCATCGAGAATGAGCTCCTGCACGATCCCAAGACCACGCTCCTGTTCGGGGACGCCAAGGATTCGCTGGCCAGGGTGCTCGGCGCGGTCAAGGCGCTCTAGGCATCCTGCGCCCGGCGGCTCAGGGCGCTTTCCGCTTTGGCAGCCCTGCTGCGCAGGGGACCCATGGCTCCGTGTGCTTGAGGTGGAGCCGGCTTCAAAACAGTGTGGGCTGGGCCGCGCCGGAACGGGCAGCGCCGGAATGGCGTGGGCTTGCGTGCCCCGCGGTGTCCGGGATGCTCCCGGCCGGGTACTGGGCTTCTTCCTCCCGGGCGTTGTCATGATCGCTGCCCCCGTCAAGGTCCCGGTGGCTGAAGCCCTGAGATCCGGAGAAGCCGTGCAGGTCCTTGAAATACCGGACCCGTCCTGCCAGCCACGCGCGGTATTCCTTGGATGCGTACGACCCGCTGCCGTACAGCCGGCGGTACTTGCCGGCCAGTTGGGGATGTTCGCGGGCGATCCACTGCATGAACCATTCACGGGTGCCCGGTTTCAGGTACAGCGCGCCGGCCGTGACGCCTGTGGCGCCGGCCGCCGCGAGGGCGCCGAAGAGGGAGTCGAGGGCGTCGTCGCTGTCGGAAAGCCACGGCAGGATGGGCATGGCCATGACGCCGCAGGGCAGGCCAGCCTCCCGCAGCCGGGAGATGAGCTTCAGCCGGGCCCGTGGCCCAGGCGTGCCCGGTTCCACGGCTTCGGACAGCTGCTCGTTGGTCATGGCCAGCGAGATGCCCACACCCACCGGCACCTGGGCCGCGGCATGCTTCAGCAGCGGGATGTCCCGGGCCAGGAGCGTGCCCTTGGTGAGGATGGACAGGGGAGTGCCGGAATCGGCGAGGGCACCGATGATGCCGGGCATGAGCTGGTAGCGGCCCTCGGCGCGCTGGTACGGGTCCGTGTTGGTGCCGAGGGCCACGTGCTCGTGCCGCCAGGAGGGCTTGGCCAGCTCCTTGCGCAGGATCTCGGCGGCGTTGATCTTGACCACCACCTGGCTGTCGAAGTCCAGTCCGCCGTCGAAGTCCAGATAGGTGTGGCTCTTGCGCGCGAAGCAGTAGACGCAGGCGTGGCTGCAGCCGCGGTAGGGGTTGACGGTCCAGTCGAACGGCATCCGCGAACCGGCGACCACCTTGTTGAGCACCGATTTGGCGGTGACCTCATGGAAGGTGATCCCGGCAAACTCCGGGGTGGAAACCGTCCGCACGAGTCCGGCCAGGGGCAGCAGGGCAGCCGTGGGCGAAGCGGCGGCTGGGGAATCGCCGCGCTCAAGTGCTTGTGCGTCCCATCTCATGCCTACATTCGAATATATGTTCGACTGAATGTCAAGGATGCTGACGGGCGAGGCGGCGGCCGGTTGCAGCATGGGGCGGTCCGGACAGCACACAGTGAGCACACGATCGCCATCACCAACGACGGGGCCGAAATCCTCACCCTGCCGACGCGGACAGACGCGTGAGGCCGGAGCGACACCTGCCCTGGCGGCCAAGTGTGGACGGGGCCGGGTTAAGGGTGCCGCGGGGGTGGCGCCTTGCCGGGCAGTGGAAGGGCGTTGTTAGGCTGGGGCGATGATTCTCCTGACCGGGTTCGAGCCATTTGGCGGCGATACGGCCAATCCGTCGTGGGCAGCGGCCCGTTCGGCGGCACGGCTGCTCCAATCCGAAGGGCTGGATGTCCAGGCGGTGGAATTGCCATGCGTCTTCGGCGAGTCGGCCCAGGTGCTGGCGGAGGCCCTCGAGCGTTTCACGCCGGAGCTTGTGCTGTGCGCCGGCCAGGCCGGCGGGAGGGCGCGCATCTCGCTGGAACGGGTGGCCATCAATTGTGACGACGCCCGGATTCCGGACAATGCCGGCAATCAGCCCGTGGACGAACCCGTAGTCCCGGGCGGACCGGCAGCCTATTTCACGTCGCTGCCCGTCAAGGCGGCGCTCGCGGCGTTGACCGCAGAGCAGATCCCGGCCGAAGTGTCCCAAAGTGCCGGGACCTATGTCTGCAACCACGTCTTCTACACGCTCATGCACGCCCTGCGGCTACGTCCGGGCACCAGGGGAGGCTTTGTCCACGTCCCCTACCAGGACACGCAGCTTCCGGCCGGAAGCAGTGCCCCCTCGCTGCCGGCCGCCCAGATGGCGGCGGCGCTCGCCGTCGTCGTGCGCACTGCGCTGGCGACGACGGCGGATCTCAAGCTCGCTGCCGGCGCAACCCACTAGCCCAAGCCGGTCATCCGCCGCCCGAAGCGGTGGCGGCCGCCGTCGGCGACGCGAGACAACTGCTCCAATAATTACTGGACAATCAGTCCAGCAGTTCCCAGACGACGCCGATCGTGGCGGTGACGCCCGACTCGCCGGCCTCGACGGTGAGTGAGGCCACCGCCGCTTCCCGCTGCATCTTCGCCACGGGGATCGGCGCCTGGAAGCCGGTGTGCTGGGTGAGGGACAGGACCCTGCCCAGCCCGGTTCCCGCGAGGGCGGCGTAATGCTCGGCGGTGGTGCGGGCGTCCTGCCAGGCGGCCTCCCGGGCCCGGGCCTCCACGTCCGAGGGGTCGGCGAAGCCGAGGGTCAGCCCGTTCAGCCGGACGGCGTCGCCACCGGCAGCAACCGCCGCGGCAAGGATCTGCGAGGACGCGGACAACTCGCGGATCCTGACGGTGAGCGTGCTGGAGGCCAGATAGCCGGTCACGGTCTGGCCCCGGCCATCCTGCCAGTTCAGCTCGGCCCGGACGTTCAGCCCGGAGGTGGACAAATCGGCGCTGTCCACGCCGTGCTGCCGGAGCTCCGACGTGATGGCGGCGGATCGTGTTCCGGCCTCGCTGTAGGCCTCTGCCACGGTCTCGCGGCGGCATTCAACGCCGATCGACACGGTCAGCAGGTCCGGCACCGCCTCGGCGCTGCCGGTTCCTGCAACGGAGATGCTTCGGGGGCTGTCTGTCATGTCAGGCCTCGTAACGTTCGGGGGCGGTGCCCATTCTGCGGTGCGTGCGTGGTCTGGTTCCGGGCAGGCCGGGCCGGGGGTAGCCGCCCGCTTCCAGGCCGGCGTGCCGCTCGAAGATGTTGGCGCTGCCCGGGTTGCCCGTGCGCCAGAGGGACCAGCCGGCGGCCATGAAGTACAGCGGAAGGAAGGGCAGCCCGAGGCACCAGGCGTATTGGGTGCTGTGGCGCTCCTCGTGGCCCAGCAGCACTGGATTGGCGCGGGCGGATTCCGGTCCGGCCCGGAAGAGGATCACGTTGCCCACCGTGAAGGCCGCAGCAAACGGCAACCGCCAGCGGTAGCGGCCAGCGACCAGCAATCCGCGCGGACCGGAGCTGACGGTTGTCCGCGCACAGGCTGCCAGCAGCAGGCCCAGCAGGGTGGAGCCGTTGAGCAGGTTGGCGATCTGGCGAAGCCGTTGTCCGGGCGTCATGAGGCCATGGTAACCGGGGGTGTGCCCGGCAGTCAGGGGTCCGCCGGGATGTCCCGTGCCCTTGGAATCCCGGCGTTGGCGTGCCCAGGTGCAGCCGGCACCGCTGCGTCACGTGCGGGGCGGCCGTGCCATGCCGCCGACGGCCGTCTACTAGACTGGGGACAGTGACCACAAGCCTTGCCGAGAATCTGCGCCGCGCCCTGTGCCCGGCGCACGCTGTTGGCATGATCCGACTCGTAGCTAAGAACAGTAGATGACTGAAACTTTGCCGGACGCAGCCGTCCCGAATCCTCTGGATGAAGCCGCCATTACCGCCGCCGTAGACCAGGCCGTTGCCGCCATCGCCGCCGCCGCGACCCTCGATGAACTCAAGGCCGTGCGCCTCGCCCACACGGGCGAGAAGTCCGCCCTGAGCCTCGCCAACCGTGAGATCGGCGCGCTGCCCAAGGACCAGAAGGCCGCCGCCGGCAAGCTCATGGGCGCCTCGAGGGGACGGGTCAACAAGGCGCTCGCGGACCGCACGGTCGCGCTCGAGGCCGAGAACGACGCGCGGATCCTCGTCGAAGAGACCGTGGATGTCACGGCAGCGCCGCGCCGGCGCACGGCCGGTGCACGGCACCCGCTGTCCACGCTGCAGGACCGCGTGGCGGACATCTTTGTCGGCATGGGTTGGGAAATCGCCGAAGGGCCCGAGGTCGAGTCCGAATGGTTTAACTTCGATGCCCTGAACTTCAAGCCGGACCACCCCGCCCGCGACATGCAGGACACGTTCTTCGTCGAGCCGCCCGAGGCCCACCTGCTCATGCGCACGCACACCTCGCCGGTGCAGGTCCGCTCCATGCTGGAACGGGAGCTGCCCATCTATGTGCTGTGCCCGGGCAAGGTGTTCCGCACGGACGAGCTCGACGCGACGCACACCCCCGTGTTCCACCAGTTCGAGGGCCTGGCCATCGACAAGAACCTGAGCATGGCGGACCTCCGCGGCACCCTGGAGCACTTCGCACGCCAGATGTTCGGCGCGGAAGCCCAGATCCGGCTGCGGCCCAACTACTTTCCGTTCACCGAGCCCTCCGCGGAGCTGGACATCTGGCACCCGGGCGCCAAGGGCGGCCCCAGCTGGATCGAGTGGGGCGGTTGCGGCATGGTCAACGCCAATGTCCTGCGCGCGGCCGGGATCGACCCGGACATCTATTCAGGCTTTGCCTTCGGCATGGGCATCGAACGCACCCTCATGTTCCGCAACGAGGTTGGCGACATGCGCGACATGATTGAAGGCGACGTACGTTTCAGCGAGCACTTCGGGATGGAGATCTAACAGTGCGTATCCCACTTTCATGGCTGCGCGAATTCGCGCAGGTACCGGCCGAAGCGACGGCCGAAGACGTCATGGCCGAGCTCGTCAAGGTCGGGCTCGAAGAAGAAGCAGTCCACCGGCCCACGGACGCCGTCCAGGGTCCGATCGTGGTGGGCCAGGTGCTCAGCATCGTCAAGGAACCCCAGTCCAACGGCAAGACCATCAACTGGTGCCAGGTCCGGGTTGTCCCCGAGGGCAGTGAGCAGACCCTGACCGGCGCCGGCATCGATTCCTCCGGCGTGCAGGGCATCATCTGCGGCGCCCACAACTTCGTGGAAGGCGACAAGGTGGTGGTCACCCTCCCAGGCGCCGTGCTGCCGGGCGACTTCCGGATCTCCGCGCGCAAGACCTACGGGCACCTCTCTGCCGGCATGATCGCCTCCGTCCGCGAACTCGGCATCGGGGAGGACCACGACGGCATCCTGGTGCTGTCCCGGATCGGCCTCGACCCGGAACTGGGCACCGACGCGATGGAACTGCTCGGCCTCTACGACCAGGCCGCCGAAATCAACGTCACCCCTGACCGCAGCTACTGCTTCTCCATCCGCGGTGCGGCCCGTGAATACGCGCACGCCACCGGCACCGTGTTCACGGACCCGGTCTCCAAGGTCCAGGTTCCGCAGTCGCTCTCCGGCGGCTACGGCGTCAAGCTCAACGACGACGCCCCCATCTACGGCAAGCCCGGCTGCGACCGTTTCGTGGCACGCACCGTGCGCGGTGTCGATGCCACCCGGCCCACCCCGCCGTGGATGACCTCCCGTCTCCGGCTCGCCGGCATCCGGTCCATCTCCCTGCCGGTGGACATCTCCAACTACGTCATGCTCGAGCTCGGGCAGCCGAACCACTGCTATGACCTGGACAAGCTGGCCGGCGACATCGTGGTCCGGCGGGCCACGGCGGGGGAGAAGATCACCACCCTGGACGACAAGGAGCGCACGCTCGACGTCGAGGATCTGCTGATCACGGACGAATCCGGGCCCATCGGAATCGCCGGTGTCATGGGCGGTGCCCACACCGAAGTCTCGGACACCACCACGAACGTCCTGGTCGAGGCCGCGCACTTCGACGAGGTCTCGATCGCCCGTGCCCGCCGCCGGCACAAGCTGCCCTCCGAGGCGTCCAAGCGCTTCGAACGCGGCGTGGACTGGCAGGTGGCCGACGTGGCCGCCCAGCGTGTGGTGGACCTGCTGGTCGAACTCGCCGGCGGAACGGCCGACGAGGCCGGGACCGACGTCGGGACCGCGCCGGACGCCGTCACCATCGAACTGCCGGCAGAGTACGCGGCAGCCCGGATCGGGATCGACTTCACCGAGGAACAGATCCTGACCTCGCTCGAGGACCTCGGCGCCGTCGTTGCCAAGACCGGCAACGGCTACACGGTGACCGCCCCGAGCTGGCGCCAGGACCTCGAGACCAAGGACGACCTCACCGAGGAAATCGCCCGGCTGGTTGGCTACGACAAGATCCCGGCGACCCTGCCTGTGGCGCCCCCGGGCCGTGGCCTGACCCGCGTCCAGCAGCAGCGCCGCCGCCTGATCCAGGCCCTCGCCGACGCCGGACTCACCGAGGTGCTGGCGTATCCGTTCGTCTCGAAGTCCGCCAATGACACCTTTGGCGTCCCCGCCGAAGGTGCGGAGCGCAAGGCCCTCAAGCTGGCCAACCCGATCAGCGAGGAGCACGGTTTCCTGCGGACCTCCGTCCTGCCGGGCCTGATCGAGGTTGCCAAGCGCAACCACTCCCGCGGCTTCCGCGACCTCGCCCTTTTCGAGGCCGGGATCGTGTTCCTGCCGGGCGAGAAGCTTGGCACATCCGCGATTCCGCCGCTCGGCGTCAAGCCGGGCGACGACGTGCTCGATGCCCTGTACGACGGCGTCCCGGACCAGCCGCTGCACCTCGCCGCCGTGCTCACGGGGCACGACTCTCCCGCTGCCCCGGGCCACGCCCCGCGGGCCTGGGACTGGGCGGACGCGGTGGACATCGCCCGGATCGCCGGCGACGTGATCGGCGTCGAGCTCCTGGTCACGCAGGGCCGGCATCAGGCCTTCCACCCGGGCCGGGCGGCGCAGCTTGAACTGCGCACCGGCGACGTGGTGGGCTACGCCGGCGAGCTGCACCCGAAGCTGCTGGCGGCGCACGACATGCCGGCCCGGTCCGTAGCACTGGAACTGAACGCCGACGCCCTCTTCGAGGCAGCCGCCGACGTGATCGTGGCCCGGCACATCTCGACGTACCCGGTGGCCACGCAGGACGTGGCCCTGGTGGTGGCGCAGGACGTCCCGGCCGGGGAGGTGCTGGCTGCGCTGCGTGAAGGCGCCGGCGAACTGCTCGAGGACGTCGCGTTGTTCGATGTCTACGCGGGCAAGGGCATCGAGGAAGGCAAGAAGTCGCTGGCGTTCAGCCTGCGCTTCCGCGCCGACGACCGCACCCTGACGGCGGACGAGGCCTCGGAGGCCCGTGAAGGTGCCGTGGCCGCCGCCCACGAACGATTCGGAGCGGTGCAGCGCTGAGGACTGCGCTGGTCACAGCGCAGACGTTTCTGAAAGGGGCGGGTCATGGCATCACACCTTGTTGTGCGTGCCTGCCCGCCCTTTCGCGTTCCCGGCGACCCCGGGGTTCCCAGGGACCTGGGGGCGACCGTGGACGCGGCACCAGCCCTTTACCCGGAACCGGAGCTGGAACGCGACTCCCGCTCCCTGCTGGACAGGGCCGAACTCGTCCGGGCCAGGGCCATGACCCCGCGGACCCGGGAGGACTTCCTGTACGGGCGGCTCGCGCAGCGCCGGTTCGCCGCAGGCCTGCTCGGCGTTCCGGCGTCGGACCTCACCGCCTGGTACAGCTGTCCTCGGTGCGGCACCGGCGCGGACATCTCACACGGCCGGCCCGGCTACCTGCTCCGGGGCCACGCGGCGCCGCTGCTGCTGAGCCTGTCCCGTGCGGCCGGCTGGACGCTTCTGGCCGGGGTCGTGGACCCGGACCCGGGCGAGCACCTGGGCATCGACGTCGAGGATCCTGCCCGGGCGGACTTCGACGGGTTCGACGACGTCGTGTTGACCCGGGCGGAACAACGGCACCTTGCCGGGCTGGGCGGCATCGCGCTGCTGCAGGGCAGGGCGCGCCTGTGGGCGCGCAAGGAGGCCTGGCTCAAAATGCTGGGCACCGGGCTGCGGACGGCCCCGGACACCCTGGACGTGCTGGCGCCGGCAGTGAACGGCCGCGCAGGGCTCCGGGACCTGCCGCCGGCAGAGACGGGCCTGCCCGCTGACCTCGTGGCAGCCGTCGCCCTGGCGGTCCTTCCCTAGTCAGGGCTCCGGCCCCTGATCAGATCTTGGGCGGCGTTGCCTGCGGGAGCGGCGGCAGGGCGTCGGCGAACAGCCAGGGGTGCAACAGGGCCTCTGCGTCCAGGCCCGTCGTGTGGGCGGCCGCGACGATGAAGTCGGCGGTGGTCACGGTGCCGTGCCGGAAGCGGTCCGTCCAGTCGTGCAGCAGGGCGAAGAACGCCAGGTCGCCGCAGCGTACCCGCAGGGCGTGCAGCGCCAGGGCGCCGCGTTTGTAGACCCGGTCGTCAAACATCAGTTCGGGGCCGGGGTCGCCCACCATCAGGTCCTGCGGGGCAGCGGCGAGCTTGCGCCAGGCGGCGCGCGCCCGGGCCGCCGCCGACATGATGCCGGCCTCTTCAGACCAGATCCATTCCGCGTAGCAGGCAAAGCCCTCGTGCAGCCAGATGTCCTTCCAGGTCGCAGTGGTCAGGGAGTTCCCGAACCACTGGTGGGCGAGTTCGTGGGCGATCATCCGCTGTGATTCCCAGTCCTGCCGCAGATGGTTGGGCCCCAGGATGGACAGTGTCTGCGCTTCCAGCGGGATTTCCAGGACGTCGTCGGTGACCACCACCGTGTACTCCGGGAACGGGTACGGCCCAAAGCAGTTCGTGAAGGTCCGCATCATGTCGGGCTGGCGGGCCAGGGCGGCGCGGGCGCCCGCCTGCAGCGACGCCGGCACGGCCACATACTGCGGAACGTGCCCTGAGGGCCGGTCGGCATTGAGCGTCAGGAGCCCGTAGCGGCCGATCTGGACCGTGGCCAGGTAGGTGGCCATGGGTTCGGCCTGCTCAAAGACCCAGGTCTCGCGGCTGGCCCTGCTGGTGCGGGAGAGCAGCACCCCGTTGCACACGGCCCGGTAGTTCGCGTCGGTGGTCACGGTGATGAGGTAAGTCGCTTTGTCCCGCGGGTGGTCATTGCACGGAAACCAGGAGGCTGCCCCGTTGGGCTGCCCGGCGACCAGCACCCCATCGGAGAGCTCTTCCCAGCCAACTTCGCCCCACACACCGCGGCGCGGCGCGGGGTAGCCCTCATAGCGGATGTCCAGCGTGAAGGCCTCGGTGGCGAGCAGCGGGTTGTCGGGGTAGACAACGAGCTGCTCGGCCCGCTGCGTGAACCGGCGTACCCTGCGCCCGTTGAGCTGGATCTTCGTGGCCCGCAAGCCGGCCAGGTCCAGGACGATCGCCGACGTCGGGAGCTGCGTGATGGCGTGCAGGACCGCGTGCCCGGCAAGGCGGTTGCTGCTGACCCGGTAGTCCAGATCGAGTTCATACCGGGTGACGCGGTAGGCATTGGTCCCGTGGCCGGGCATATAGGGGTCCGGGGCGCCGGCTTCCGGGCTCGTGGCCCGGCTGATTTCGCGGCTGATTTCCCCGCTGATGTCCCCGCGGGCGGCGGCGCCGCTGCTGCTTGGTGCGCTGGTGCTCAATGGACGGACCTTCGGTTGTGGTGCTGGTGGACGTGCGCAGGCGCCGGGCCTAACGGGGCCCGGCGGGCGGTGCCGGCCCGTCCCAGGGGCTGACCGGATTGCCCATCCAGTACGTCCCGGCAGGCACGGTCTCGCCTCGCATGACGAGGGACGCCGGCCCCACCGTGCCGCCGCTGCCGATCCTGGCCTGCGGCAGGATGACGCCGTGCGGGCCCATGGTGGCTCCGTCATCGAGCGTAACAGTGTCGATGCTCATGACACGGTCATGGAACAGATGGGTCTGGACCACGCACCCGCGGTTGACGGTCGAATTCCTGCCGAGGGTGACAAGGTCCGCCTCCGGCAGCCAGTAGCTTTCGCACCAGGTCCCGGCACCGATTTTCGCGCCGAGTGCCCGCAGCCACCACACCAGAGCCGGTGTCCCCGTGGCGGCGCGCGCGAACCACGGGGCGCTGACCATCTCAATGAACGTGTCCACTACCTCGTTCCGCCAAATGAAGGAACTCCACAGCGGGTGCTCGCCGGGGCGGATGCGGCCCACCAGCAGCCACTTGGCCACGACGGCACTGCCCGCGGCCGTGGCCCCGGCGAGCAGGATCACCACCCCGCTCAGGAGAGCGGCGATTCCGTAGTTGAAGAGGGCCGCCATCGCGTCGAACGCGAGCATCACACCGACGGCGATGACGACCGTTAGCATGACCGGGACGAACCGGCACAGCTCCCACAGGGCGCGCGCGACCTTCAGCTTCCGCGGCGGCTGGTAGGTCCGCGTGTCGTCCGAGGCGATGGCGGTGCGCCGCAGCCGCACCGGCGGGCTGCCGAGCCACGATGTGCCGGACTTCGCCTTGGCCGGCGTCGCGGACAACACCGCCACGAGGGAGTTCTTGGGCACGCTGCGCCCGGCCGCCGTCATGCCCGAGTTGCCCAGGAAAGACCGCTTGCCGATCTTGGCCGGTGCTATGTGCATCCAGCCGCCGTCGAGTTCGTAGGACGCCACCATCGTGTCGTCGGCCAGGAACGCGCCCTCGCCCACGGTGGTCATGCGCGGGATCAGCAGCACTGTCGAGGCCTCCACGTTGCGGCCGACCTTCGCACCGAGAAGCCGCAGCCAGACCGGCGTAAAGAGGCTGGCGTAGATCGGGAACAGCAGATCCCGGGCCAGATCCAGTACGCGCTCGGTCGCCCAGACCTGCCACCCGATCCGGCTCCGGACCCGGTAGTAGCCTTCAGCGAGGCCGACGCTGAGGAGCCTCGTCGTGGCCAGGATCAGCAGCAGGTTGGTCAGGAACCATGCCAGCGCCGCCAGCGGGATCGAGAGCGCTATGCCGGGCAGGGCCGCGGGCAGTGAGGAGCTGCCCTGGATGAACGCGAAGATCACCAAGCCCGCGACGGCGGCGGAGACGTAGGGGATGAGCGCCAGCATGGCGGAGGCGGCGGCGAAACCGGCGAACCACAACCGGCCCATCAGCCGGTGCTCGTCCGGGGAGTCCGGCCACGAGTGCCGGGCCTTGCCACGGCGCTCGGCCGGCGACCCGGCCACGAGCTGTCCCGCCTTGACCTTGCCGATCACAGCGGAACCCGGCTCCACCTGCGCCCCGGCACCCACCGTGGCTCCCGGCATCAGCGTGCTGCGGGCCCCCACGCTTGCGCCGGGGCCAATCCGGATGGCGCCGATGTGGACACGGTCGCCGTCGATCCACCAGCCGGACAGATCGACTTCGGGCTCGATATTGGACCCTGTGCCGAGGGTCAGCAGTCCGGTGACGGGCGGCAGCGAGTGCAGCTGGACGTTCTCGCCGATCTTCGCCCCGAGCGCTTTCGCGTAGTAGGGCACCCAGGGCGCGCTGGCGAGGCTGATGGCGCCGGCCAGGTCCTGGATCTGTTCCGCGAGCCAGAGCCGGAGGTGCACCCGCCCGGACCGGGGATAGGTGCCAGGCACCAGGTTGCGCAGCAGGATGCGGGCGGCGGCGACGGAGAGCAGCATCCGCCCGGCGGGACTGACGAAGACCAGCCAGGAAGCTCCCACCCACCACCATGAGATCGTTGGCGCTGCGCTGAATCCGGCGAAGGCGGCCAGCAGGTTGTTGGCTGCCATCAGGTAGGTCAGCCAGCGCATGCCGACCAGGATGTGCAAGGGAACGCCCAGGAGCGTCTGGAAGGCCTGTGACTTCCGCGCGGTGGGCCGGACGGTGCGCTCCTGGGCGGCGACGGCACCACCCTCCGGCAGCGACTGCCGGGCCTCGTCCACCAGGGCGCCCACCCGGGGTGTCGCGTAGATATCGGCCACCGTGATGGTGGGATAGCGGACGCGGAGGGCGGACACGAGCTGCGCGGCGGCCAGCGAGCCGCCGCCGTAGGCGAAGAAGTCGGCATCGAGGCTGGTGACCGGGCTTCCCAGCACGGCACTCCACTGCTCCACGATCCACTGCGCGTCCTCCGGCAGGTTCAGCGGGGCACCTTCGGCCTCTGCCGCTCCGGTTCCGCTGAGCGGCCAGGGCAGGGCGTGGCGGTCCACTTTGCCGCTGGTCTTGGTCGGCAGCGAATCGACGAGCGTCAGCAGCGGAATGAGGGGCGCGGGCAGGCGTTCGCCCAGCAGTTCGCGGGCGGCTGCGAGGTCGATGTCCCGGCCGGCGACGGCGGCAAGGTAGCCGACCAGGATCTGGTTGCCGGCCGCGGTGGTCTGCACGGCGGCGGCGGCGCCGGCGATATCCGGCAGGGACTGCAGGGCGGCGTCGATTTCGCCGAGCTCGATCCTGCGGCCGCCGAGCTTGACCTGCTCATCGGCGCGGCCCTGGAAAATGAGGCCTTCTGCTTCGTACCTGACGAGGTCGCCGGAGCGGTAGGCGCGCGGCCAGCCCAGGGACGGCATGGGGGCATACTTTTCCGCGTCCTTGACCGGGTCAAGGTACCGGGCCAGCCCCACGCCGCCGATGATCAGTTCGCCCACCGCGCCTTCGGCGACGGGCAGCGAATCGGCGTCGACGACGGCGAGGTCCCAGCCGTCCAGCGGCAGGCCGATACGGATGGGGCCGGGCGCGCCGAGCTGCGCGGCGCACGCGACCACGGTGGCCTCGGTGGGCCCGTAGGTGTTCCATACTTCGCGTCCTTCGACGGCGAGCCGTTCGGCAAGGTCGGGCGGGCACGCCTCCCCGCCGAAGATCAGCAGCCGGACACTTTCCAGTGACTCCACGGGCCAGAGAGCGGCCAGTGTGGGGACGGTGGAGACCACGGTGATGCCGTGGCTGATGAGCCAGGGGCCGAGGTCCATCCCGGTCCGCACCAGTGCCCGGGGTGCCGGAACCAGGCAGGCGCCGTGGCGCCACGCGAGCCACATTTCCTCGCAGGAGGCATCGAAGGCAACGGACAGGCCGGCCAGCACCCGGTCCTGCGGGCCCACCGGATCGGCCTGCAGGAAGATGCGGGCCTCGGCGTCCACGAACGCGGCGGCCGAGCGGTGCCGGACCGCGACGCCCTTGGGGGTGCCGGTGGAGCCGGAGGTGAAAATGACCCACGCGTCGTCGTCGGGACCGGGCGGCCTCGCGTCGGGGAACGGGCGGGGGCGGTTGCTGTCCGTGACGATCTTCCCGCCGGCGCGGAGGATGCCGGCCACCCTCGCCTCCCCGAAGACCAGTTTGGCCCGTTCGTCGGGATCGTCGGCGTCTACGGGGACATAGGCTGCACCGACCAGCAGCACCGCCAGGATCGAGACGTAGAGTTCGTTGGTGCCCGACGGGATCCGGACGCCGATCTTGTCGCCGGCACCCAGCCCGGCGAGGTGCAGTTTCCGGGCGGTGGCCCGGACCTCGTCCATGAGCTGGGCGTAACTGAGCGAACGGTGGCCGTCGTCGAGCGCCGAAGCGTCCGGGTACCGGGCGGCAGTATCCCGGACGATGTCTATCAGCGTGCGCTCCGGCGGGGCGGAGAGGGCGCCCGGCAGCTGGGCCTCGTGGACGGTGGGACGGGGAGCGGGAAGACTCTGCACCGCACCGGCGTCGGGGGCTTCACTGGGGGTCAGTCGTTGCTCGGTCACTGGCGCATTGTCCCTGCAGGAGATGAACGGATGGTGTTGCCGTACGGCTTGGGGGACCGTGCAGCTTAGGGGACGAGGATGACTTTGCCGGTGGTGCGGCGCTGTTCAAGGTCCTCGTGGGCACGGGCTGCCTCGCCGAGAGGATAGCGTGCGCCGATCCTGACCTTGAGGCTGCCGTCGGCAGCGGCGGCAAAGACTTCGTCGGAGCGCCAGCGGCGTTCCCGGGCGTCGCGCAGGTAGTGGCCCATGGTGGGCCGCGTGAGGTACAACGAGCCGCCGGCGTTGAGCCGCTGCGGGTCGAACGGCGGGACCGGGCCGGACGCTGCGCCGAAGAGGACCAGCATGCCCCGGATGCGCAGGGACGCCAGGGAGGCGTCGAAAGTGTCTTTTCCGACGCCGTCGTACACCACATCCGCGCCGGTGCCGTTGGTCAGATCCCGGACCCGGTCGGCCAAACCGTCGTAGCGCAGCACGTGGTCGGCGCCGGCTTCGCGGGCCAGCTGCTCTTTCGCGTCCGTCGAAACGGTGGTGATGACGTTGGCGCCCCTGGCCTTGAGCAACTGGATCATCAGGAGCCCCACGCCGCCGGCGCCGGCGTGGAGCAGCACGGTGTGGCCGGACTCGACCTTGAAGGTGGAGTTGATCAGGTAGTGGGCCGTCACGCCCTGCAGCGGCAGCGCCGCGGCGGTGAAATCATCCAGGCCGTCGGGAACCGGGAGGGCCTTGTCCTCATCGACGAGTGCGTAGCCGGCGTAGCAGTCAGCGCCCTCGGCCGTGGCCACCCGGTCACCGGGAGCAAACCCGGTGACGGCGTCGCCGACCTCCTCCACGGTGCCCGCGGCCTCGGAGCCGGGCGTGAAGGGGTAGCTGACCTTGTAGACGCCGCTGCGCTTGTAGGTGTCAATGAAGTTCACGCCCGCGGCCGCGACCTTGACCAGCAGCTGGCCGGGCCCGGGAACGGGCCGGGCTGTCTTGTCGAGTTCGAGGACCTCGGGGCCGCCGGCCTGGCGGGCGACGATTGCGTGCATCATGTGGCTCCTTTTCCGGGCGGGGAAATCTGTCCCGGTCCCTGGGTCCATCCTAGGGACACCGGGGGTAACCATGAAGGGGCCTTTCGTAACCAGCCGTCACGTGATGATTGGGCGGACGTTGCCAGGAGGCGGCAGGTCCTGCGCGGCCGCCGGCGGTCCGTCCTTTAGTAGCGGCGGGTTACCGTTGCCATCGGGCATTCGAAGTGGCGGCCGGCGGCGAGTCCGACGTCGTTGAGGTAGCGGACAATGATGGCGTACGACTGCATCAGCGTGGTTTCCGTGTACGGGACCTGGTGCTTGGCGCAGTACTCGCGGACGATCTTGGCGGCCTGGTGCAGCTGCGGGCGGGCCATGTCCGGGAAGAGGTGGTGTTCGGCCTGGCGGTTGAGGCCGCCGAGCAGGATGTCCATGAAGCGGCCGCCCGAGATGTTCCGGGACGTCAGGACCTGGCGGCTGAAGAAGTCCACCCGGCTGTCCGCCGGCAGCACCGGCATGCCCTTGTGGTTCGGCGCGAAGGACGCGCCCATGTAGAAGCCGAACACGGCCAGTTGGACGCCGATGAAGGCGAACGCCATGCCCAGCGGCAGGAAGGTGAACGCGAGGACCGGCAGGAGGCTGAGCCGGACCGCGAGGATCGGGATTTCGACCCAGCGGTGCGTGACCTTGGCCCGGCGGACGATGAATTTCACGGAATCGATCTGCAGTCCCAGGCCCACCAGGAACAGGAGCGGGAAGAAGAACCAGCCCTGCTTGCGGGTCAGGAACGCGAGGCGTCCCTGGCGGTCGGCTACGGCTTCGGGGTGGAAGGCGATGGGGCCGGGCGCGATGTCCGGGTCCTTGGAGATGACGTTCGGGTGGTTGTGGTGCGCGCCGTGCTTCTGCTCCCACCAGGAGTAGCTGATCCCGGCCACGGAGGTCGCGAGCAGGCGTGCTGCCCAGTCGTTGGCGCGGCGGGACGCGAAGATCTGCCGGTGCCCGGCCTCGTGGGCCAGGAAACTCAACTGCGTGCAGATGATGCCCAGGGCGGCGGCGATCAGGAGCTGGAACCAGCTGTCACCGATCAGCGCGAACCCGAACCAGGTGGCGGCCATCAGGAGCACCAGACTGGCGAACACCGTGATGTAGAACCCAACGCGCCGTTCGAGGAGGCCGGCCGTCTTCACGCTCTTGAGGAGTTCCGAATAGCTCAGGACCACGGCGTTGGGCTGCCGGACCCGCGATGGCGGCCGCGCCGGCGTTTCGGCGGGAAGGGTGGAAGTGGCGGTCATAGGGCGCTTGCCTCGTCACGGTTACGGGCAACGCTGCAGCTGACATTCGCAGCTGCACGGTCTGGATCACCCTTTACCAAGCATACGCCCCCGGGTTTCCGCGGCGCCGTTCGGGAGCTTTGGACACACGCCCATCGATGCATAAATATCGGCATCTATGCATACTCTTGCTGTATAGTCGTGCTTATGACTATTTCTGTTGCCGTTTCCGGGGCCAGCGGCTATGCCGGCGGCGAGGTCCTGCGGCTCCTCGCCGGTCATCCCGACGTCACCATCGGCGCCATCACGGCCCACAGCAACGCCGGTTCCAGACTAGGGGAATTGCAGCCGCATCTCCATGGCCTCGCGGACCGGATTCTCGAAGACACCACCGTGGATAACCTGGCCGGCCACGACGTCGTGTTCCTGGCGCTTCCGCACGGGGCATCCGGGGAGATCGCGGCGCAGCTGCCCGCCGGGACCCTGGTCATCGACGCCGGCGCGGACCACCGCCTCGAGGACCCGGCGGCCTGGGAGAAGTTCTACGGGTCGGCCCACGCCGGAACCTGGCCCTACGGCCTCCCGGAACTGCCCGGCCAGCGCGATGCCCTCCGCGGCGCCACCCGGATCGCCGTCCCCGGCTGCTACCCGACCTCGGCCCTGCTGGCCCTCACTCCCGGCTTCAGCAACCAGCTGCTGGAGGGCGAGGACGTCGTGATCGTCTCCGCCTCCGGCACCTCAGGGGCCGGCAAAGCCGCCAAGGTCAACCTGATCGGCGCCGAAGTCATGGGCTCCATGAGCCCCTACGGGGTCGGCGGGGGACACCGGCACACCCCCGAGATCGAACAGGGACTCTCGAAAGCGCTGGGGGCCCCGGTCACCGTCTCCTTCACGCCCACGCTGGCGCCGATGAGCCGCGGCATCCTCACCACGGCGACCGCCAGGGTGCGGCAGCAGCCAGGCCGCAGAGTCACTGCCGCAGACCTGCGTGCCGCCTGGGCCGAAGCCTACGACGACGAACCGTTCGTGCACCTGCTCCCCGAGGGGCAGTGGCCCTCCACGAAATCGGTCCAGGGATCTAACCACACGGTCATGCAGCTCGCCTTCGATGAGCACACCGGCCGCGTGATCGTGTGCTGCGCCATCGACAACCTCACCAAGGGGACCGCCGGCGGGGCCGTGCAGTCCATGAACCTAGCCCTCGGCCTGGCGGAAACCGCCGGCCTCAACCTCCAGGGAGTCGCACCGTGAGCATCACCGCACCGCAGGGATTCCGCGCCGCCGGCGTGACGGCCGGGCTCAAGGCTTCCGGCAAGCCGGATGTGGCCCTCGTGGTCAACGACGGCCCGTCCAAGGCCGCCGCGGCGGTCTTCACGTCCAACCGCGTCGCCGCGGCCCCCGTGCACTGGTCCCGCGAAGTGGTCAAGGACGGCCGCGTGGATGCCGTGATCCTCAACTCCGGCGGGGCCAACGCCTGCACCGGGCCCCAGGGGTTCCAGAACACGCACACCACCGCGGAGAAGACCGCCGAAGCCCTCGGCGTCTCCGCCACCGACGTCGTGGTCTGCTCCACCGGACTGATTGGCGAGCAGCTCCCCATGGAGAAAATCCTGGCCGGGATCGGTTCCGCCACCGCAGCCCTGGCCGCGGACGGCGGCCCCGCAGCGGCCACCGCGATCATGACCACGGATTCGGTGTCCAAGCAGTCCGTCTTCACCGGCACGGCCGCGGACGGCACGCAGTTCACCATCGGCGGCATGGCCAAGGGCGCCGGCATGCTGGCCCCGGGCCTGGCCACCATGCTGGTGGTCCTCACCACGGACGCCGACGTCCCGCCGGACGTGCTCGACGCCGAACTCCGCAACGCCACGCGGCTCACCTTCGACCGGGCGGACTCGGACGGCTGCATGTCCACCAACGACACCGTGGTGCTGCTCGCCTCCGGCGCCTCCGGTGCCGCGCCGTCCGCCGCCGACTTCGGCGCCGGCCTGACCCAGGTCTGCGCCGAGCTGGCCCGGAAACTGATCGGCGACGCCGAGGGCGCCAGCCACGACATCGCGATCCGGACGTTCAACGCCGCGAGCGAGCGGGACGCCGAAATCGTCAGCCGCGCCGTCGCCCGCTCCAACCTGTTCAAGACCGCGATCTTCGGCAAGGACCCCAACTGGGGCCGCGTGCTGTCCGCCGTCGGCACCACCGACGCGGCCTTCGAACCGGACCAGCTGAACGTGTCCATGAACGGTGTGCAGATCTGCCGCAACGGCAGCATCGGCGATGACCGGAACCTCGTGGACCTCGAACCGCGCGAGGTCCTGGTCGAAATCGACCTGCAGGCCGGTGCAGCCGAGGCCACGATCCTCACCAACGACCTCACCCACGACTACGTCCACGAAAACAGCGCCTACTCCAGCTGACCTCCCCGGAGGGATGAACAGACGGATGAACAGTAGGGATGAACAGCAGGGACGAACAGAGGACGAACAGCATGAACACCCAGACCCGCGAGACCACCTCCCAGTCCGACGCCCGGGACAAAGCCGCCACGCTGATCGAGGCGCTGCCCTGGATCCAGCGCTTTGCCGGCAGCACCATGGTGATCAAGTACGGCGGCAATGCCATGGTCAACGACGAGCTCCGCCGCGCCTTCGCCGAGGACGTCGTGTTCCTGCACCACGTCGGCATCCACCCCGTGGTGGTGCATGGCGGCGGCCCGCAGATCAACGCCATGCTCAGCCGGCTCGGGATCGAATCCGAATTCAAGGGCGGGCTGCGTGTCACCACGCCCGAGGCCATGGACGTGGTCCGGATGGTCCTCACCGGCCAGGTGGGACGCGAACTCGTGGGCCTGATCAACTCCCACGGCCCGTACGCCGTCGGGATGTCCGGCGAAGACGGCGGCCTGCTCCGCGCCGTCCGCACCGGCACCGTGGTGGACGGCGAAGAGGTGGACCTGGGCCTGGTGGGCGAGGTGGTCGGGGTGAACCCGGAAGGGATTGTGGACATCCTCGCGGCCGGCCGGATTCCAGTGATCTCCACCGTCGCCCCGGAAATCCACGACGACGGATCCACCACCGGTCAGGTACTTAATGTGAACGCGGACACGGCGGCGGCCGCGGTGGCGTCGGCCCTGGGTGCCTCCAAGCTGGTCATCCTGACCGATGTCGAAGGCCTCTACGCCAACTGGCCGGACAGGTCATCGCTCATTTCGTCGCTGACGGCGTCGGAGCTGCGCGAGATGCTGCCGCGCCTTGAGTCCGGAATGATCCCGAAGATGGCGGCGTGCCTGAAAGCCATTGACGACGGCGTCGAGCGCGCCCACATCGTGGACGGCCGCCTGCCGCACTCGATGCTCCTGGAAACCTTTACGACCGCCGGCATCGGCACCCAGGTCGTCCCCGACGAGGAAGTGAACGCATAGTGAGCAGCACTGAACTGAGCCATTCCGCTGAAGGCCGCAGCAGCGATGGGGGGCCGGGTGTGGTCGGGCACCGCGGAGCGGGCGGGGCCCCCATCGCTGCGAAGACCGCCGCAACCACAATCGTTTCCAGCCGCAGCGGAGCCGAGTGGCTGTCCCGCTACTCCTCCTCCCTGCTGGGCGTCTTCGGCACCCCGCAGCGGGTCCTGGTCCGCGGCGCCGGCTGCCTCGTGTGGGACGCCGACGGCAAGGAATACCTGGACCTGCTCGGCGGCATCGCGGTGAACGCCCTCGGCCACGCCCACCCGTTCGTGACCTCGGTGATCTCCAGCCAGCTGGCCACCCTGGGCCATGTCTCGAACTTCTTCACGAGCCCCACCCAGATCGCCCTGGCCGAGAAGCTGCTGGAACTGTCCAAGGCCCCGGCCGGCTCCAAGGTGTTCTTCGCCAACTCCGGCACCGAAGCCGTCGAGGCGGCCTTCAAGCTGGCGCGCCGTAACAGTGGCGCCAGCCAGTCCGCGGCCGCGGAGAATACTGTCGCGGAAAAAACAGCGAAGCCGCGCACCAAGATCATCGCGCTCGAAGGCGCCTTCCACGGGCGCACCATGGGCGCCCTCGCGCTGACCTCCAAGGAGGCCTACCGGGCGCCATTCGCGCCGCTGCCCGGCGGCGTCGTGCATGTCCCGTTCGGTGACATCGAGGCGCTCCGCGCCGCCATTGATGAGACCACTGCCGCCGTCTTCCTCGAACCGATCCAAGGAGAGGCCGGCGTCCGGCCGCTGCCTGCCGGCTACCTCAAGGCGGCCCGCGAGGCCACGAGCGCGGCCGGCGCCCTGCTGATCCTCGACGAGGTCCAGACCGGCATCGGCCGCACCGGCAAGTGGCTGGCCAGCGAGGACGCCGGGATCGTGCCCGACGCCGTGACCCTCGCCAAGGGCCTGGGCGGCGGCTTCCCGGTCGGCGCGCTCGTCACGTTCGGCCCGGAAACGTCTGCTCTGCTGACCGCCGGCCAGCACGGGACGACCTTCGGCGGCAACCCGGTGGCCACCGCCGCCGCCCTCGCCACCCTGCACGTCCTGGAAAACCAGGACATCCTGGCCCACGTCCGGAACCTGGGGGAGCATCTGCGCGCCGGCCTCGCCGGAATCGCCGGCGTGACAGAGGTCCGCGGCGAGGGGCTGCTGATCGGCTTCGACCTCGACGCCGACGTCGCCCCGGGCGTCGTGGCCGCCGGCCTCGACGCCGGGTTCATCGTCAACAGCCCGGGCCCGCGCACCATCCGGCTGGCGCCCCCGCTGATCCTGACCACCGAGCAGGCAGACCTTTTCCTGGCCGCCCTGCCGGCACTGCTCGAGACCGCCAAGACCAACGCTGCAAAGGACGCCAAGTGACCGCCGCCGTGACCGCCTCAGTGCCCACCCGCCATTTCCTCAAGGACACGGACCTCAGCCCGGCCGAGCAGGCCGAGGTCCTCGAGCTCGCCGTCCGGATGAAGGCCGCGCCCTACAGCGTGCAGCCCTTCGCCGCAGACGGCAACGGCCGCCGGACGGTGGCCGTCATCTTCGACAAGACCTCCACCCGGACCAGGGTCTCCTTCGCCACCGGCATCGCGGACATGGGCGGCAACGCGCTCATCATCAACCCCGGCGAGGCGCAGATCGGGCACAAAGAATCGGTCGAAGACACTGCCAAGGTGCTCGAACGCATGGTCTCCACCATTGTGTGGCGCACCGGCGCGCACGCCGGGCTCGTCGCCATGGCCGAGAACTCCCGCGTTCCGGTCATCAACGCCCTGTGCGATGACTACCACCCATGCCAGCTCCTAGCCGATCTGCTGACCGTCAAGGAACACAAAGGCTCGCTCCAGGGCCTGACCATGGCCTACCTGGGCGACTCGGCCAACAACATGGCCAACTCCTACCTGCTGGCCGGCGTGACGGCGGGCATGAACGTCCGCATCGCCGGACCGGAGGGCTACCTGCCGTCGCCGGAGATCATCGCCGCCGCCGAGGACCGTGCCGCGGAGACCGGCGGCTCGGTGCTGGTGACGGTTGACCCCGCCGAAGCGCTCCTGGGCGCCGACGTCGTCGCGACCGACACGTGGGTGTCCATGGGCCAGGAGGCGGAGAAGGAAGCGCGGATGAAGCTGTTCCGCGCCTATTCCGTGGATGCCGACGCGATGAAGCTCGCGGCGCCGGACGCCGTCGTGCTGCACTGCCTCCCGGCCTACCGGGGCTACGAGATCGCCGCGGACGTCATTGACGGCCCGCAGTCGGTGGTCTGGGACGAGGCCGAAAACCGGCTGCACGCGCAGAAGGCACTCATGGCCTGGCTCATGCACCGCTCCGGTCTGGCAGTGGTTGACGGTCTGGCGCCACTCGATGGTCCGGCACCGGTGGGCGGACCGGCCTGATGTCCGTCCAGCCAGCCTCTCCTGGGGCCAGCCCGGCCACCAAGACAGCCCGGCAGGCGCGGATCACGGCGATTCTCACGGGCGAATCTGTCCGTTCCCAGGCAGAGCTCGCGGCGCTGCTCGCGGACGACGGCGTCCAGGTCACCCAGGCCACGCTGTCACGCGACCTCGTGGAACTCGGCGCCGTCCGGGTCCGCGGCAAGGACGGCGTGCTGGTCTACGCCGTCCCGGGGGAGGGCGGCGAGCGGGCGGCCAAGAGCGGCGTCACGCAGGAAATCCTCGACGCCCGGCTGACCCGGTTGTGCGGGGAACTGCTCGTCACCGCCGAGGCCTCCGCCAACCTCGTGGTGCTTCGGACCCCGCCGGGCGCCGCGAACTTCCTGGCCCTCGCCATCGACCACTCGGTAATGCCCTCGATCCTGGGCACCATCGCTGGGGACGACACCGTCCTGCTTGTCACCCGGGACCCCCTGGGCGGCGCGGACATCGCCGCACGCTTCCTGCAGTTCGCCGAGGAAGCCGGCCAATAAGCCACACCATGAGCCCTTCACAGGACCGGGCACCCGGGTGTGTGACAGGCTTGCAACAGAGCTTTTCCCAGACTTAATGCATCACCAAACAACTAAGGAGCATTTCCGTGACTGAGCGTATTGTTCTGGCCTACTCCGGTGGCCTGGATACTTCCGTAGCCATCGGCTGGATCGGTGAAGCCACCGGCGCCGAGGTCATCGCCGTGGCGGTCGACGTCGGACAGGGCGGCGAATCGCTGGAGACCATCCGCCAGCGCGCGCTGGGCTGCGGCGCCGTCGAGGCCTACGTCGCCGACGCCAGCGACGAGTTCGCCAACGAGTACTGCGTGCCCACGCTGAAGGCCAACGCCCTCTACCAGGGCCACTACCCGCTGGTCTCCGCCATCTCCCGCCCGGTGATCGTCAAGCACCTGGTCAAGGCCGCCCGCGAATTCGGCGCCACCACCGTCGCCCACGGCTGCACCGGCAAGGGCAACGACCAGGTCCGCTTCGAAGTCGGCATCCAGACCCTGGGCCCGGACCTGAAGTGCATCGCCCCGGTCCGTGATCTCGCCCTGACCCGCGACAAGGCCATCGCCTTCGCCGAAGAAAAGGGACTGCCGATCGAGACCACCAAAAAGAACCCGTACTCGATCGACCAGAACGTCTGGGGCCGCGCCGTCGAAACCGGCTACCTCGAGGACATCTGGAACGCCCCCACCAAGGACATCTACGACTACACCGCCACCCCGGAATTCCCGCCGGCACCGGATGAGGTCACCATCTCCTTCGAAGCCGGCGTGCCGGTCGCGATCGACGGCGTCAAGGTCACCCCGCTGCAGGCCATCAAGGAACTCAACCGCCGCGCCGGCGCCCAGGGCGTGGGCCGGATCGACGTCGTCGAGGACCGGCTCGTGGGCATCAAGTCCCGCGAGATCTACGAGGCACCGGGCGCCATGGCGCTCATCACCGCGCACAAGCACCTCGAAGACATCACGATCGAGCGCGAGCAGGCCCGCTTCAAGGCGACCGTCGGCCAGCGCTGGGCCGAGCTGGTCTACGACGGCCAGTGGTTCTCGCCGCTCAAGCGCTCCCTCGACGCCTTCATCGAGGACACCCAGAAATACGTCTCCGGCGACATCCGCATGGTGCTGCACGGCGGCCAGGCGATCGTCAACGGACGCCGCTCCGAGACCTCGCTCTACGACTTCGACCTTGCCACGTACGACACCGGCGACACGTTCGACCAGTCGATGGCGCGCGGCTTCATCGAGCTGTGGGGCATGTCCGCCAAGGTTGCCTCCGGCCGCGACATCCGCGTCGCAGGAGAGTAGCCCCTGTGGCTGAGCAAAAGTCTGAGGCTACAAATACGGGAGCGCTGTGGGGCGGCCGGTTCGCCGGCGGCCCAGCGGACGCCCTCGCCGCGCTGAGCAAGTCCACGCACTTCGACTGGCGGCTGGCCCGCTACGACATCGCCGGGTCCAAGGCGCACGCCCGCGTGCTGCACAAGGCCGGGCTGCTGGACGACGCCGAACTGGACGGCATGCTGGCCGCCCTGACACAGCTGGATGAGGACGTCGCCTCCGGCGCCTACCTGCCGGCCGAGTCCGATGAGGACGTGCACGGTTCGCTCGAGCGTGGCCTGATCGAGCGCGCCGGTACCCAGCTTGGCGGCAAGCTCCGCGCCGGCCGGTCCCGCAACGACCAGGTGGCCACCCTGGGACGGATGTTCCTGCGCGACCACGCCCGGATCATCGCCCGCGGCGTGCTCGCCACGATTGACGCGCTCGTGGACCAGGCCAAGGCGCACAAGGGCGTGGCCATGCCCGGCCGCACCCACCTGCAGCACGCCCAGCCGGTCCTGCTCAGCCACCACCTGCTGGCCCACGCATGGGCGCTGCTGCGCGACGTGCAGCGGCTGGCCGACTGGGATAAGCGCGCCGGGGTTTCGCCCTACGGCTCCGGTGCCCTGGCGGGCTCCTCGCTCGGCCTGGACCCCGAGGCCGTCGCCGCGGACCTGGGCTTCTTCTCGGCGACGCACAACTCGATCGACGGCACCGCCTCCCGCGACGTCTTCGCCGAGTTCGCCTGGATCACGGCCATGATCGGCGTGGACCTGTCCCGGGTCTCGGAGGAAGTGATCCTGTGGGCCACGAAGGAATTCTCCTTCGTCACCCTGCACGATTCCTACTCCACAGGCTCCTCGATCATGCCGCAGAAGAAGAACCCGGACGTGGCCGAACTCGCTCGCGGCAAGGCCGGCCGGCTGATCGGCAACCTGACCGGGCTGCTGGCCACCCTGAAGGGCCTGCCGCTCGCGTACAACCGCGACCTGCAGGAGGACAAGGAACCGGTCTTCGACGCCGCCGACACCCTGGAGGTCCTGCTCCCGGCAGTCTCCGGGATGATCGCGACGCTGAAGTTCAACACCGAACGGATGGAAGCACTGGCTCCCCAGGGTTTCGCGCTTGCGACGGACATCGCCGAATGGCTGGTCCGCCAGGGTGTGCCGTTCCGCGAGGCGCACGAGCTCTCCGGCGCCGCGGTCAAGCAGGCCGAAAGCCGGGGCGTCGAGCTCTGGGACCTCACGGACGAGGAATACGCCGCCATCTCCGAGCACCTGACGCCGGAGGTCCGCACGGTCCTGTCCACCGAGGGTTCGCTCAACAGCCGGAACTCGCAGGGCGGCACCGCACCGGCCGCCGTCGAACGCCAGCTGCTGGCCCTCGAGGGCGAGCTCGCCGGCGTGCGCGAGTACGCGGGCTAGCCAGCACACGCGAGAGGGGCCACGCGGGCAGGGTTCCCTGGCCGGGCTTGCGAGGCTAGGGTGCCGGTGGGGAATTCCGGCAGCGTCTCGGCCGACGCTCCTGCATTGCCTGCAGGAGCGTCGGCGGATTTCTTGCCCAAAAGTGAGGGAGCGTTGTGCGTTTGCCGCCGAAAACTCCCCGCTAGCATTGCGACATGAGCGAATCGTTCCGCCAACTGCTGCGTGCCCTGCCCGACTTCCCGGAAGTGCTCCCGGACTTCGACCCTGCGGCGGCGCCTGCGGACCCCGCGGAGCTGTTCCGGCTGTGGCTGGACGAGGCCCTGGCGGCCGGGGTGCCGCAGCCCAACGCGTGCAGCCTGGCCACCGCCGACGAGCACGGCCGGCCGTCGTCGCGGATGCTGATCCTGAAGGACATCGACGCCGACGGCTGGCACTTCGCAACCTCCAGGGAATCCCGCAAGGGAAAAGAGCTCACGGCCAACCCGCATGCGGCGCTGAACTTCTTCTGGCAACAGCAGGGCCGCCAGGTCCGCGTGGCCGGGGACGTCGTGGAGCTGTCGGCGGAAGCCTCGGCCGCCGACTGGCGGGCCCGGCCCGGCGCCGACGGCAGCGAAAATGCAAACAATGAAAACACAGACTGGCAGCTCTACGCCCTCCGGCCGCGCGAAATCGAATTCTGGCAGGCCCGGCACGACCGCCGGCACACCCGGCACCGCTACGCGCCCCGCTGACCGGGCATCGCTCAGTTAATCCGACTTAATCGGGTGGCTCCGTTTAGGATGGGCGCCATGACCTCAATCACACCAGAGAACCTTCGGGCAGAACTGCACCGCGCCGCCGGAGTCGTGGCCGGAATCGCCGCGAAACTGACGGAACAGGACATCAAAGCGCCGTCGGAACTGCCCGGCTGGAGCCGCGGGCACGTGCTGGCCCACATCTGCGGGATTGCCAACGCGATGGGCCGGCAGCTCGAATATGCCGCCCGCGGCGAGGGCGTCGAACTCTATGACGGCGGCTTCGAGGGGCGCAACCGCGCCATCGAGATGGCGGCCGGCCACAGCCTCGCGCAGCACCGGGCCGACCTCGACGCGGCGTTGGACCGGGCCCTGCGCGCCTTCGACTCCCTCGACGCGGCCGGCTGGCGTGAGCCCATCACCTACCGCGGAGGAGTCGTGTTCGACGGCGGCCTGGCACTGTGGCGCGAACTCGTCATCCATGCCGCCGATCTCGGCACCGGCCACGGACCGGAAACCTGGAGCCGCCCGTTCTGCGGGCACCTTTTCGATTTCCTCTCCGCGCGGGTACCCGAGGGCCAGCGCTTCGTGCTGCAGCCGCTTGGCCTGCCCGCGGTGGCCATCGGGAGCGGCGGAACCTCGACCGTGATCAACGGCATGCTCACGGACATCGCCGCGTGGCTCGCCGGCCGCAACCCCACCCTCGGCAGCCTTCGCGCCACCGCCGCGGCCGACGGCGTCGACCTTCCGAAGCTGCTGCCCTGGCCTGCCGGCATTCCGGTCAACAACTGAGCCCGCCCGGGCCACGCAGGCCGTCCCTCGCACACGGTGCGCCCGTCAACAACTGAGCACGCCTGGGTCCGGCCGGCTACGGAATAGGGCCTAGGGCCGTGCCGTCGCGAGGGCTGCTTCGCGTTCCCGGTCCAACAGGCTGCCCTTGACGGCCAGCCCCCAGCGGAAGCCGCCCAGGGTCCCGTCGGTGCGGATGACGCGGTGGCAGGGAACAAACAGTGCCGCCGCGTTGAAGGCGCAGGCACTGGCCGCCGCCCGGACGGCCTTGGCGTTGCCGGACAGCTCCGCGTACTCCGTGTAGGTCACCGGGCGCCCCGGCGCGACCGTGCGCAGCACGTCCCAGGCATGGCTGCGGAACGGACCGGACTTCTGCAGCACCGGCACCCCCATGGCCGGCTCCGGATCGCCGGCATAGAACGCCTCCACGGCCTCGGAGATCCCGCCGAGCCCGGTGACGGTCTCGAATTCGGCCGGAAGCAGGTCAGCGTGGATCTGGCCGGTCAGCTCGCCGGGAACGGCGGTCCAGCCCGACGACAAGACAGCCCCGTCCCGGGCAATGATGGTGAACGGACCGTCCGGGGTGGACATGGTCAACAGCTGGGCTTTCATGGTTTCGCTTCCTTCGGAGTCTGCTTCGGAGTCTGCTTGTGGTTCTGCGTTGGAGCCTGCCTCGGCGGCGGGGACGGCTTGCGCGCCGCGGCCTGGGCAGCCGCTGCTGCGCGCCACAGGTGCATGGTGGCGTAGGAGCGCCAGGGGCTGACCTCACGGAAATCCGGGGTAAGTGTGGCGCCGTCGGGGGTCTCGGCGAGTGCACGGATACCGTTGCGGACCGCGGCGTCGTTGGCCAGGAACACATCCGGCGCGCCGATGACCCGCATCGCGACGTATCCCACGGTCCACGGCCCGACGCCGGACAGGGGCAGGAGTTTGGCCTCCAGCCCCTGCACGTCATCGCCGTAGCCGAAGTCGAGGTCGCCCGAGGCCATCGCCGCCGCGGCGTCCCGGACAGCATCGATCCGCCGCTGCGGGCCGCGGAGCAGTTCGAAGCCGGTCCCGGCGATCTGTGCGGCCGTCGGGAAAAGCCGGTGGAGGCCGTCGTCGGGCACCAGGCTCGTGCTCCCGGCCGGGGAAAGCTGGACCAGGGCGGTCCGCGCGGCGGCCACGGTGATCTGTTGGCCGATCATCGCCCGGATCAGCAGTTCCTGCGGATCAACGGCGCCGGGCATCCGCATGCCCGGCGTGCGCGCCACCGCGGCGGCCAGCCGGGAGTCGGCCTCGAGGGCGGCATCGATGGCGACCGGATCGGCGTCCAGGTCCAGCAGCCGGCGGACCCTGCTCAGCAGGGCGGCCAGATCCCGGAGGTCGACGGCGCCGATGGTCAGCACGAGCGGACGCCCGGCCGTGCTGGCGTCGTAATCCACCCGGAAGCGGGCATCGCCCTGCGTCAGCCGCAGGGTCCGGGCGTAGGAAGTGGAGGTACCTTCCTCGATCCCGGGGATGGCGCGGACTGCCAAAAAATCAAAGACGCCCGGGTCGAACGGTTCGCGGTACGGAAGGTTGAGTGTGAGCGCTGTGGTCGCCGCGGGGGAGCGGTGATGCCTGGCTGTGGCCCGGAGCGCGGAAGGCGTCATCGCAAAGACCTCGCCGATGGTCTCGTTGAACTGGCGCACGCTGCTGAATCCGGCGGCGAAGGCGATGTCCGAGACTTTCATGGCGGTGGAGACCAGCAGGGTGCGGGCGGTCTGGGCGCGGCTCGCCCGTGCCAGGGACAGTGGGCCGGCGCCGAGTTCGTGGCTGAGGATCCGATTGAGCTGGCGCGAGGAGTATCCGAGCCGGGCCGCGAGCCCCTCGACGCCGTCGCGGTTGATCACGCCGTCATTGATGAGCCGCATGGCCCGGCCGGCGATATCGGAGCGCACGTTCCAGGCCGGCGTACCCGGCACGGCCTCGGGCAGGCAGCGTTTGCACGCACGGTAGCCGGCGTCGTGCGCCGCGGCGGACGTTTCATAGAACGTGACATTGTCCGCCTTGGGCGTCCGCGCGGGGCACGAGGGCCGGCAATAGATGCCGGTGGTCCGGACAGCTGTGTAGAACTGCCCGTCGAATCGGGGGTCCCGGGCATCGATTGCCCGGTAGCGCTGCCAGAAGTCCATCACCCCATCCTGCCAGCTTCGCGGAGCAGCTGCTAGCGGAATTCGGACACGGCCGTCCTCTCCTTCGGCGGTGTTTGTTAAAGTCTGAGCATGACTTCCAGCCCGCTTCCTGCCGAGTCCGGCACGGAGTCCGGCGCGGCCGAGTCCGTCCGCGAGCTGCTCTCGGCCGATGCCCGGCACGTGGCGCCGCTGATCCTCGGCGCGGTGCTGACGCACGACGGGCCCGGCGGATCCGTCTCGGTTCGGATTACCGAAGTGGAGGCATACCTGGGCCCGCATGATTCGCACCACCCTGACCCCGGGTCCCACACCTTTCGCGGCCAAACGGCCCGCAACGCCCCGATGTTCGGTCCGGCCGGCCACCTCTACGTGTATTTCACGTACGGGATGCACCATTGCGCCAATATCGTGTGCGGGCCCGAGGGCGTGGCATCGGCGCTCCTGCTGCGGGCCGGCGAAGTGGTCGCGGGACATGAGCTGGCGAGGGCCAGGCGGCCGACGTCGAAATCGGATGTCGACCTCGCGAGCGGGCCGGCCCGGCTGGCCACCGCGCTGGGACTGACGACGGCGGACAGCGGGCGGGATGCCCTCGCGCCGCCGTTCCGGCTGGAACCGGCCGCGTACCCGCCGGAGGGGGTCGCCGCGGGCATCAGCTCCGGTCCGCGCGTCGGCGTCTCCGGCGACGGCGGCAGCCACGAGTACCCCTGGCGGTTCTGGCTCAGCGGCGACCCGACCGTCTCCCGCTACAAGGCGGCAAAGGCGCCAAGCGCCCGCGGCGCGTGAGGTAGCGGGCACTGTGTGCGCCCCGTTCCCGCGCCCTGATGCAGGCACGTGCGGTGGGGGATGATGGAGCAGTATGGGCGAGGGAAAGCGCGGAAAACCGGGCAGCGAGCTGGAACGGCTCCAGATCTTCGCGGAGCTGGCCACCGAGTACTTCCGGATGGTGGAACTGTTCACCCCCGATGGCGGGCAGGTCGCGGCGGACTCCGTCGAAGCAGAGCGCCGGCACTGGATTGAGCTCTTCCGCGCGGCCCTGCTGCGCAAATTCATCGTTCCCGAAGAACACGTTTCGCTCAAACTCGTGGTGCGGGCGCTGCGCCTGTGCAACTACTCGGCGGACTCCCGGCTAGCCCAAGGCGCAGCGGAAGCGGCCGGGATGTTCACCAACGGCATGATCCGGGACCGCGAGGCGCTGATGGCCGAAATCGCCCTGGCCGACCATGACTTGTTCGAGGACGTCCTCTATGGACGGCTCCTTCACGGTGACGCCGACAGGTTCCGCCGGTCCGGATGGGCCGGGGACTACGCCCGGCTGAGCCGCGTGGCAGCCGGGCGGTTCGACGCCGAACGCGCGCTCCGAAAAGCGCTGGACATCGTCTCCTACGGGCTTGCCAACGAACTCCTGCGCCCGCCGGAGCCGGACTCCGTGCCTCAAGATGCCGTGCCTCCAGATGCAGTGCCTCCAGACTCCGTGCCTCCCGTTCATCCGGACTCTGTGCCTCAAGCGGCAGGGGATTAGGGGTTTCAGGTTGCTGCGAAGCTGCCCAGCGAGTAGCCGGCGCCGACGGCGAAGGGGGCGAGCCGGCGCCGCAGGTCCTCGCGCACGTGCGGCCACTCCTGCGAGAGGATCGAGAAGACGGCGGTGTCCGCGCGTCCCCCGCCTGGCGCCGCGCGGTGGCCGCGGAGGACCCCCTCGAATTGTGCGCCGAGGCGTTCGATCGCCGTCGCGCTCCGGGTGTTGCGGGCGTCGCAGCGGAAAGCCACCCGGTCCACTTCCAGTACCTCATAGGCGTAGGCGAGGAGCATGTGCTTGCTCGCCGGATTGACGTGGCTGCCCCAGAACTGCCGCCCGTAGAATGTTCCGCCGATTTCCAGGCGTTGCTGGTCCGGAACGTAGTCGCGGAGGGACGTCGTGCCCAGCAGGGCCCCTGTGCGCCCGTCCGTCACGGCGAACGGGATGGTGGCGGGATCCTCCAGCCGTGACCGGAACAGCGCCGCCAGCTCGCGGGCAGTCCCCGGCATCGGCGCCGCCATGCCTGCCCACATGCCGGCGTCCACAAAATCGAAGAGGCCTGCCGCATGGTGCGGGGCCAGCGGAACCAGCCGAATCCCATGGCCGAAGAGGACGATTTCGTGTCTCATTCGAGCATTCAATCACCGGCGGGATGGACGGAAGTGGCGAATCCGGCACCGACAGCGTGAACGTTGGATGGCCGGCGGGTTGCCGCGGAGCTGGCGGGCCGGGAGGCCGGGGCCCGGGAGGCTTCCCGCTACCAGCCAGTAAGGTGGATGGGTGAATCAAAGCGACCCGAACCAGACGACGACTGCAATGCCGGTGGATGAGCTGATCAAGAGCCTGTGCGCCACCATCGCGGACTATCCCAAACCAGGGGTCAGCTTCAAGGACCTGACCCCGGTGTTCGCCGACGGCGCCGCCTTCGGGGCCGTCGTCGATGCCCTGGTGGGACCTTTCCAGGGCCAGTTCGACGCCGTCGCCGGAGTGGAGGCCCGCGGCTTCCTGCTCGCGGCGGCCGCCGCCTACGCCACCGGGACCGGGGTCATCACGGTCCGCAAGGCCGGCAAGCTTCCGCGCGAGGTGTTCTCCGAGGACTACGCCCTGGAGTACGGCACCGCCACCCTTGAGCTGCACACCACGGACCTGGCGCCGGGGAGCCGGGTGCTGATCCTCGACGACGTGCTCGCGACGGGCGGCACGCTCGGCGCCGCGGCGCGGCTGTTCGAGCGGTGCGGGATCCACGTGGCCGGCATCGGTGTGGTCATGGAACTCGACGATCTTGGCGGCCGCACGGCCCTGACCGGCCACAACGTCCGGTCCCTGTTGCGGATCTAGCGGGCCTGCCGGGCTGGACCATCCGGGACGTGTCGGTAGAATTCCCTGACGAAGACTGCCTTGGCATTGTTCGGCGACATGCAACAGCCGTGCCGCCGAAATGGCTGTAGAATGGTGGGTCTGTCTTTTTCGATAGGGGAACGTTCGATGCACGACGCTGATTTGGCCCATGAACGCGACTATGTGGCCGGACTTTACGCCCGGCTCGATGAGTTGCGGGCGGAGAAGCGCACCCAGCTGGCCCAGGTGCGCCGGGCCGGTGCCGTGGGCACCATGCAGAACGTTTCCGAACGTGATGCCTTCGCCGCCCTCTACGAGGACCGCCTCGCCCAGCTCGACGCCGTCGATGACCGGCTTGTGTTCGGCCGCCTGGACCTGGACTCCGGGGAGGCCCAGTACATCGGCCGCATCGGCTTGACCACCGAGGACCTGCAGCGGCTCATGGTGGACTGGCGTGCGCCCGAGGCCGGCCATTTCTACCAGGCCACGGCATTCGACCGGCAGGGCGTCCGCCGCCGCCGCCACCTGATCCTGCAGGGCCGCGAGGTCAAGGCAATCGAGGATGACGTGCTCGACGCCGGCATGCTCGCCGACAACGATTCGCTCCAGGGCGAGGGTGCCCTGCTGGCTGCCCTGAACTCCAAGCGGACGGGCCGGATGTCAGACATCGTCGGCACCATCCAGTCCGAGCAGGACCGGATCATCCGTTCCTCCATCTCCGGCGCCCTCGTGGTCCAGGGTGGCCCGGGCACGGGCAAGACCGCTGTCGCCCTGCACCGCGCCGCGTACCTGCTCTACACGCACCGGGACCGGCTCAAGAGCGCCGGCGTCCTGCTGGTGGGGCCGACGTCGTCCTTCATGAAGTACATCGAACGCGTGCTGCCCTCGCTCGGCGAGACCGGCGTCGTCATGGCGAGCCTGGGCCGGCTGATGCCCGGCATCACCGCCGTGGCCGAGCCGGACTCCGCCGTCGCCGCCATCAAGGGCCGGCTCGACATGGCCGAGGTGGTCGCCAACGCCGTGGCCAACCGGCAGCGCATTCCGGCCGGAAACCGGACCCTTGAGGTGGACGGCCGCAAACTGGTCCTCACACCCAGGCAGGTCCGCCGCGCCAAGGAGAGGGCGCGCGCCACGGGCAAACCGCACAACGAGGCCCGCGTCTCCTTCGTCAAGATCCTGCTCCGCGAATTGACCGAGCAGATGACGGAGCTGGTGGAGGCAGGCAACATCGGCAACAACGCCGACCGCTCGTACCTGGCGGAGGATGTCCGCTCGGCCCGGGATGTCCGGATCGCCCTGAACCTGTGCTGGATGCCGATGACCCCGGAGAAACTCGTGGGGGAGCTGCTCAGCAAGCCGGCCATCCTCGAGGCATGCACCCCGAACCTCAGCCCGGAAGAACGCGCGCTGCTGCTCCGCCCGGCCGATTCGCCCTGGACCGAGTCCGACGTTCCGCTGCTGGACGAGGCTGCCGAATTGCTCGGCGAGCTTGATGCCGCCGCCGGGCGCGGCCTGGCGCAGCAGGAACAAGACCGGGCCCGCGACCTGGCCAACGCCAAGCAGACCCTGGTCAACATGGAAACCGCCGGTGTGGACGTCCTTGTCACGGCCGAAGACCTGGTGGACCAGAACCAGGAGCGTGAGACGCGGCTGACCGCGGCAGAGCGTGCCACCACGGACCGTTCCTGGGCCTTCGGGCACATTGTCGTGGACGAAGCGCAGGAGCTGTCACCCATGCAGTGGCGGCTGCTGGTCCGCCGCTGCCCGCTGAAGTCCTTCACGATCGTGGGCGACATCGCGCAGACCAGTTCTGTTGCCGGCGCCAACTCCTGGCACAGCGCCCTGGGCCCCATGTTCGGCGACCGCTGGCAGCTCGAGGAGCTGACCGTCAACTACCGCACCCCGTCCCAGATCGCCGAGGCCGCAGCCCGCATGGCGACCGCGGCCGGACTGGTGGTTTCGGCGCCCAAGGCCGTGCGGGAAGGGCGCTGGTCCCCGGTCATCGACAAAGTCGGCCAGGGCCAGATCGTCAACAAGCTCGTCGAGGTGCTTCCGGAGGAACTGGACGCCATCGAGGGCGGCCTGCTGGCAGTCATCGCCGACGGCGGCCTTCTCCCCGAGGCCAGCGCGGCACTGCGGGCCGTGTACGGCCACCGGGTCGGGACGGGCGCCGGGAGTTACGCGCAGGACATCGTGGTGATCAGTCCCCGCGAGGCGAAGGGGCTGGAATTCGACGGCGTCGTGGTCCTGGAACCGACCGACATGCTCAACCACGAGCACGGCCGGGTGGGTGACCTGTACGTGGCCATGACCCGGCCCACCCAGCGCCTGCGGCTCATCGCCGCCGCCGGAGTCCCGGCAGGCATCGAGGAGTAGGCCCGGGCCGGCAGGCGTCACCTGCGCTGCGGCCCGGTTGATCCTGCTAACTTAGATTCCGTGTCCCAGCTAAATATTCTCGATGCCCAGCAGAACGATCCCAGCTTTGCCAATATCTGGCAGGAGCTGAAATGGCGCGGCCTTGTCCACGTCTCCACGGATGAGGCGGAGCTCGAAAAGCTCCTCGCCGGCGACCCCGTGACGTATTACTGCGGCTTCGATCCGACCGCGCCGAGCCTGCACCTGGGCAACCTGGTCCAGCTGCTGCTCATGCGCCGGATCCAGCTGGCCGGCCACAAGCCGCTCGGACTCGTGGGCGGCTCCACGGGCTTGATCGGTGATCCGCGTCCGACGGCGGAACGCACCCTGAACACCAAGGACACCGTGTCCGAGTGGGTGGGCTACCTTCAGGCCCAGGTCCGTCGGTTCCTGAGCTTCGAGGGCGACAACGCGGCCCGGATGGTCAACAACCTTGACTGGACGGCGCCCCTGAGCGCCATCGACTTCCTGCGCGAGATCGGCAAGCACTACCGTGTCGGCACCATGCTCCGCAAGGACGCCGTTGCCTCCCGCCTCAGTTCCGACGAAGGCATCAGCTACACGGAGTTCAGCTACCAGATCCTGCAGGGCATGGACTACCTTCAGTTGTTCCGCGACTACGGTTGCATGCTGCAGACCGGCGGCTCGGATCAGTGGGGCAACCTCACCAGTGGCACCGAGCTCATCCGCAAGGTTGAGGGCAAGCACGTCCACGCCCTGGGAACGCCGCTCATCACCAACTCTGACGGCACCAAGTTCGGCAAGAGCGAGGGCAACGCGATCTGGCTGGATCCAACCATGTGCAGCCCGTACGCGTTCTACCAGTTCTGGCTCAACACGGCGGACGCCGACGTCGCGGACCGACTCAAAGTGTTCACCTTCCTGAGCCGCGCCGAGATTGAGGAACTGGAGCTCGCGATCGCCGAACGGCCCTTCGCCCGCGAGGGCCAGCGAAAGCTGGCCTACGAGGTGACTTCGCTCGTCCATGGCGTGGACGCCACCGAGAAGGTCATTGCGGCTTCCGCCGCGGTGTTCGGCAACGGCGACCTCTCCGTACTGGACGAAGCGACACTGAAGGCGGCGACCTCCGAGCTGCCCTCCGCCACGGTTGACGCCGGCGCCCTGGGCATCATCGAGCTGCTGGTCGCCTCCGGTCTGTCTGAGAGCAAGTCCGCCGCACGCCGCACTGTGGGGGAGGGCGGCGCCTACGTCAACAATGCGAAGGTATCTGACCCCGACGCCGTTATTGCGGCCAGCGAGTTGCTGCACGGGCGCTACCTGCTTCTGCGCCGGGGCAAGAAGAACCTGGCAACGGTGGAAGTCGCCGCGCCCTGACCAGCACGGGATCCTGACTGGTACCGGATCCTGACTGGTACCGAAAACGCACCTGCACGCTCCTTCCCGGCCGATTTGCACGGCCGGGAAGGAGCGTGTATTGTTTTCTGAGTTGCCGCCGTTGAGTGGTGACAAACCCCCACAAATGAGAAGCAATTCTTCATGCGCCAGGCGCACATAATGAAAATTGCTTCAATTCTGCTGGGCGGATTCGCTCCGCAAAGCGAAATTCCGATGAAAATCGCGAATTTGCAAAGTGGAAATGAATGAAATAAGCTGTAAACATCGCAGCGAAGAAAAAACGGAATAAAGAATTCATGGAAATGAATTGTTTCGGCAAGTATTCGAATGTGTCTGTTGTTTGAGAACTCAATAGTGTGCCAAGTTTGTTGATACCAATTTATTGTATTGAATTGGTTGAATTTGCCGGGCCCGCCACCCCGTGGTGTGGTCTGGTGTTATTTGGCTGGTTTCAAATTTTGTGCAGCGTGTGTATCC